>JALURH010000187.1 GCA_027017025.1 Thermofilaceae archaeon | reverse complement strand
ATATATAGCTAGGGACACTATATTTCTGGATGCAGAAAGCTGTATTTACGTGGAAAATGGGGCCTATCCCCCAATACGGTGATGGAGAAGTCGAGTTAAGAGAGAATGGATTAGCTGTTAAACTCCCCCTGCAGCTTGCGAATCGCCTAAAGCTTGGTGACACAATTAAAGCAACCCTCAAGTCATCACTGTACGCTGGCATAGTTGGTCCAGCGGGTCTCAGCCTAGGCAGAGGCGAGGAAGTTGTTATCCCCTACCCCCTAATCCTTAGTGCTGGAATAAAGGAGCAAACCTACGGAGTCTTCGGTAAAAGAAAATTTATACATCTCGTAATAGGGGGTGAGAAGGGAAGTATCGAGCTTGTTTTCGCACCATTCGAAGGCTATTTCTCGAGGAAGTTTAGGACTGAAGAATTCTACCAGCAGCTTATGACCCGGATACAGTATCAAACAGCTCAGCAATACACATATACACAGCCAACATATACTCAGCCACAGCATCCATCACATATACCCCAACAACCAGCAACAACTACCCAGGTACCCCAGAGCGAGAAATTCTTCCCGAACTACTGCCCAAAATGTGGATACAAAGTAGAGCAGTACATGAATTTCTGCCCAAGATGCGGGTTTAAGCTATTGTCATAAAGCAAACATATCCTCTAAGAACGCTACCCATAGATCCACCTAGGATACTGTGTTTTTAGGGATTTGTACTAATAACAACTACCATCTTTTGATTATTAAGGGAAACAATTTAAGTTTCCTTCATAGTACTAATCTAGGCTATGAGGATTATGGGGACCTCTCTGATTGTGATGAAGCCGGTTTGCACCGAGCTACCTAATTTTCTTCTCTATACTCTTGGCTTCCTGCTTGGCATGTAGGTTTTATTAATACTATTTTAAGGCTGTTATCGAGAAAGCTAGGTTTAGCATCGCTTAACCTAGTTGAGACTATATATCTAATTTAAGGTATTTTGGTGACCAGAGAAGCTTCTTAAACAATTTATGTAATATTTTAACGGAAACTATCAGGCTCCCAATGACAGCGTAAACCCGTAGTACCGCACCGTGTGGAGGCGATGTAGCCCTCAACAACGCTAAATCAGATGAAGTGGTTGAGGGGAAGCTCCATGCAGGTTACCATAGTTCCAAAAACATAGATATCATGCTTGGGCAACCACTATCTAAGTAAGCCTAGGCTGGTTAGCGGTACAATTATTTAGGGCTAAATAGCTTCTCCTCTAAGTTCTTCAGCCTCTCTATGTTTTCCTTCTCCGAGGGGTCAGGCTCTTTTACTTCAAACCATGCATCTAGTATTTCCTTAGCTAACTCCTCTGAAGTCAATCTAGCACTCAGAGCTAAGATATTTGCGTCATTCCATAATCTAGCTCCTCTAGCGTTACGTGCATCAGTTACAAGTGCCGCCCTCACCCCCTTAACCTTATTGGCGGCTATTGATACCCCAGTCCCTGTGTAGCAGATAACTATTCCAGTATCCGCTTTACCTTCTGCAACTAGCCTAGCTACCTCATAACCTACTTCTGGCCACGGCTCTAGCTTGCCTGTCTTGAGGGACCCTACGGGTATTAGCTTAAAGCCTTTCTTCTCTAGGTACTTATAGATGAATCTAGCTATACTGTAGGTATCGTCTGAACCTACTGCTACGTACATATTTACTTGATACTCTAGCCATATTATATTTCTAAGCTACCATAGTTCCCGGGGCTAAATACTATCTACGGTTCTACGGCTTCCTCAAAGTTGCTGGAAGCTACTTAACACATATTCTACATTTTCTAGCATAGATAACTATTGAAATTGTTAAGTGGTTCGTGTAGCGGAACCTAACATATATATGTTATGGGTAAGCTTAATATAATGTTCCCCAGCTAGCCTAGGATTTAAGGGTAGTATATGGTGCCTATATGAGGGAATATTTCTCTAAGGAGGTTACAGGTATATTCTGCAAGCCGGGTAGAAGCTTAGCCCAAGTCTCTATTGAGGCTCGGTTGATGCCTGAGCCCGGAATACTTGCTAAAATAGCCTCTATAATGGCTGAGATGAATGTTAGGATACTTAGTTTATCGCTCACTAGTAGGAGGGATAGAAGGTATATAACAGCCTTCATCGACTACACCGAGTCTAGGTATACGATTCAAGACCTAGTTGAGAGGCTTAGGAGAGAAAGATTTACTGTCCAAGTTAGACACTCCATAGCTGAGCCAAGTGGGCTACTAGTCGATAAACACTGTTTCCCACTCGAAACAATGGGTGGGAGAATAAGGGCTCTTATGATACCGGTTGAGACCCTAAGCAAGATATTCTCTAGCTTCAGAGAAACCTACGGTAAGGTGAGCTACGTACTTGCTTTCCACCAAGGTAAGGTTCTGGGGGAGATGGTTGCCAAGAAGCTGCTGGAGATCTTCCCGGGCTCCCCCATGGAAACTGCGCAAACCCTTGCATGGCTATACTCGGCCTATGGCTGGGGTAGGATGAGGATCGCCTCATACAGTAGGGTTAGTGATGAAGCTAGAGTAGAGATAGAAGATAACTTTGAGGTAGAGGGCTATGGGAGGAGTAGCGAACCAGTATGCCACTTTACTAGGGGCATTCTCAGTGGTTCTTCATCAGTTATCTTTGGGGGAGAGTACGAGGTGGTTGAAGTCTCATGTAAAGCGCAGGGAAAAAACCTCTGTGAATTCGTTATAAGGAGGAAAGAACCTGAACATAGAGGACGTTGAGGATACTGTTTGTCTCCCAGGGCATTCTCCTAAGATTTTTGGAAAAATTATTTCATTTAGCTCAGTAAATATCAGTTTGTGTACGAGGATGATTAGGAGAGTTACCTGGTATAAACAGCCTATGGGTAGTGAGGAAATAGTTGAGGGAGATGTTATAACCCTCGATCAAGCAATATACCTAGTAGCTTACCTGAGGATTACGCCTAGGGACGTAGAGATAGGTGAGAGCGTAGGTTTCCAGGCTGGAGATGGAAGCTTTGTAGAGTTTCTGCGCCTAGGATTAGATGAGTACCAGGTGAGGTACGAGGATCCGGGGAGGAAAGAGTATAGGATTGGTGTTTTACCCTTCTGGAAGGCTAAGGAAATACTGGTTGGGTACTTCACCGGTAGGAGGTCTAGCTGGCTCAACGAGTTAGAGCCATACTAGTTGCCTAACGTTTTTAGCTGAGGAGAGTAACCTAGATATATTTTTTATATAAAGTGTAGAGTGGTGTAATATATGGCGGGTGGTTTAGTTCATCCCCCCTAGGGGTATGCGTGATTTCCCACCTGAGTTAGCTATTCTCAGGGAGAAGGTTTTCAGGAAGCTAGAGAAAGTTTTCCAGAGATTCGGTTTCGACCCTATTGATACACCTATTGTTGAGTACTGGGAGGTTCTAAAGGGTAAATACGGTGGAGAGGCTGAAGAGAAACTTATCTGGAGATTTAAGCTACCTTATTCAGAGAGGGAATATGCTTTAAGGTACGACCTCACCGTGCCCTTGGCAAGGTATTTTGCACGCTTTAGACCTAAACTGCCCTTCAAGAGATACTATATTGGTAGAGTTTATCGCTACGATAACCCGCAGAAAGGTAGGTATAGAGAATTCTGGCAGGCTGACTTCGACATTATTGGTTGTTTAACACCGGAGGCTGATGCTGAGGTGTTAAACATAGTTGATACCGTCTTCAGTGAGCTAGGTTTCAGGGGTTATGTAATTAGGCTTAACGATAGGAGACTCTTGAAAGGTATTTTTGAGGAAGAACTTGGGCTAAGTGGATCAATTGTACTGGAGGTTTATAGGGTTATTGATAAGTTAGATAAGGTTGGTCTAGAAGGTGTTAAGGAGGATTTGAGAAAGCTTGGACTTAGCGATGCGATTGTAGATAGAATTATCGAACTCATAGGTATTAAGGGTGGGGAGGAGGTTCTAGATAATGTAGAAGCAAAGTATGGTAGGAATACTGACGTAAATGTAGCCTTGGGATATATTAGAGATATTCTGGATTTAGTCTATAATCCTAGAAACATGGTAGTTGATCTTAGTCTTGTGAGAGGACTTGACTACTATACTGGGATGATTTACGAGGTATGGCTTAAAGAATTTAATAGATCACTAAGTGGTGGAGGTAGATATGATGATCTTATAGGGATTTTTATGGGCAAAAGTGTTCCAGCGGTGGGGGGATCAATAGGGATTGAGCCGCTTCTAGATGTGGGGCTAGAGCAGGGTATATTTAGCCTAGATACAGTTACCTATACCCAGGTAGCTGTAGTCTATATTGGTGGAGTATTCAAGGAGGCTTGGAGAATATCCAGAATCCTTAGGGAGCTAGGCTATAATGTCTATATAGATCTAGCTAGGCGGGATTTTAAGAAGCAGATAAAGTATATTGCTGAGAAAAATATTAGGTACCTTATTATAGTTGGGGAAAGGGATCTGAAGGAAGGTAAGGTAACTTTCCAGGACCGGGAAACTAGGGAGAGAATACTTATCGATTTGGAGAAGCTTAGCGATATCCTAAAAGAGAGGATAATGAACTGATTCATTCCACTTCCAAGTTTCCAAGTGTTAAATACTAGGTATACTTAATTCATGTTTATAGGAGTAGAATGATAGTTATATCATTACCATATAATATAATTATGGTGGTGAGGAGAGGACTTTAGGGTCAGTAATATCATGGAGGATGAACCTATATATAGCCTATTTCGGAAAATGGGGCTAGGGGGCGTAGACGCTAAAGTTTACCTTATGTTACTCTCTAGAGGCCCAATGTCTACACCTCTTATTGCTGAAGAACTAGGTAGCTATAGGTCTCAAGTCCACGTAGTCCTAAATAGGCTACTGAGTAAGGGTTTCGTAGAGGTTAGTAGGGGAAAACCCACTTTATACCGAGCCGTTGATCCAGAGGTTATTATCGAAACATTTAGGGAGGAGACGAAGAGGCTGGAGGAGGAGGCGATGGGGTTCTTAAGTAGCATAAGAAAGGAGCGGAGCGTCTTTACCCATGGAGTATGGATATTGAGGAGTAAAATGGGTCTCTACAGAAGATTTAGGAAAGCTATAAGAGATGCATCCGTAGATATAGTTGTCTGCGGTGAATACCGTTTTCTCAAGGGTTTACTTAAAGATCTAGTTGAAGCGCAGAAGCGAGGTATAATGGTGTACACTATTATCTACAAGAGGCTAGAGGAAGAATTAGATCAGGATAAAATAAATACGCTAGATGCGCTAGATAGGGTAAAAATAGCTATACCGGGGGACTACTTTATTGTAAGAGACTTCCTCCAGGCTGTTTTATCGCAGAAGAGATGGAGGTACCCTAAGGAGGAGTCATATGGTTTAGTTGTTGAGGAACCTATTCTCATTAACTACATTATTAGTGATTTCTTCAGGGAGTGGGTTTGGGGCGAAGAAATAAAGGATAAGGGTATAAATCTCCCAGCTAGGTTCACTATACATAAACTGGCGCTATACGAAGCTGAGAGATTACTCAAAAGGAATAAGAGGCTCTACGGGTACTTTGAGGGGTGGTGGGTTAGTAGCTCTAGGCAGGGAAGAATAGAGGGTAGGATCATTGATACACACATCGATTTCCTAACCGGGTACATGCATTTTGTCGTTGAAACAAGTAATGGTTTAATTAGAGCCGGTGGCCCCGATGCTACGCTAGAGGAATTCGCTACTAGAGAGGTTCTCTTAAAGGAAGGTAAGGACTAACCTTTTTCTCTAGGAGGATCTTGGTGAGGAAAACCAGTCTTTGTTTTTTATTCTTTACGTAACATGATTAATATACTTTTATACTAATGATTTTATATTACATTGATAAATAGCTTTTTCGGATACTTTGACCAAAAGCTTATATAATATCTTCTCCTTAAATAGACATGGTGGGAATTTGCCTCAAGTAGAAAAACTATTAGCCTCCTTGCTAATCCTAGTTGTAATACTAAACGTCGCTATACTGGGGTACCTGGCTTCTACCCTTGGGTCGCTTGCAGCCTCTCTAGGAGAGATTTCGGCGAAAATAGACGACCTTAAGTCATCTATTGATGCACTTCCAGGTAAAATTAGTGAGATAGTTAAAGGGGTAACACCACCAACACCGCCACCCACTAAACCAGGGCTAAAAACTATCGAATTTTCTATAGAGTATGGTCAGCCATGGGAGAAACCAGTTGCCTGGGCCCTAGAGAGATTCAAGGAGGTTATGAAGGAGAAGGGCTATGAGGTAAAGGTAAGGTTAATTATGATACCCTACGGTGTCGATATTGTTCAGAAAGAGAGCCTAGATTTCGCTACAGGCAATGCTGGCGACGTTGTACTCGTAGATAGCTTCATGATCCCCGAGTATGCTGCTGCTGGCTACCTAGAGCCCCTCGACAAGTACATAGCCACGTGGCCCGACTGGTCAGCGTTCCCGGAACCTATGAGGAAGATAGTGTCTTATGAGGGGAGAGTCTATGGCGTAATGATAGATACTGACGTTAGGATGATTTGGTATAGGAAAGATATATTCAGTCTAGCTGGTTTACCGGAGAACTGGCAGCCGAAAACCTGGGATGATATATTCGAGGCTATAAAAACCTTAAAGGAGAAAGAAGATACTATAAAGTCTAAGCTTGGGGTAGATGAGTTCTATCCATTCTATATCCCGGCTGGCACTAAGTGGGGAGAGGGCACAACTATGCAGGGGTTTTATATGGTTCTACTTGGAGCAGATAAGCCTCCATACAACAGGCTATATGACTATAAAGCTAAGAAGTGGATAGGTAAGAGCACAGCTCTCTATAGGGCATTTAAGTTCTACTACGATGTTTACGTCAAGTACAAAGCTGGGCCAACAGAATACAACTTTGCTCCAGATGTATGGGCGACTCACAGGAAAGTGTTCTCCGAAGGTAAGGTGGCTATGGACGTTGGTGGGTCCTGGGAGTGGGGTGAGGGCTGGGGGCCAAACGGTATTGCACCAATAGAGAACAGGGATAAAGTTGTTGGATACGCTAAAATGCCTGGATATAGGGGAGGAGCTACAGGAGAGTTACCGTTCGTCACTATATCTGGTGGCTGGGCGTGGGCTATTCACGCGAAAACTACGAGTGAGAAGAAAGATGTTGCTTGGGAGTTTATAAAGATAGTCTGTAGTAAGGAGATAATAGCTAAATTCGCTGCAGAAATGGGTAAGATTGCACCTCGCTCCGATGCGAAGGATGTTCCAGAATATGGGGGAGACCCGTATTTATCAAATGTTCTTGGGTACCTAGAGTTTACTGACTATAGGGATGCTATGCCTGGCTACTCTAAGGTTTCCTACTTTATCCAGAAGGTTACCGAGGATATAGTTACGAAAGGTATAACGCCTGAGGAGGCTCTAGAGGAGTACTATAATCTACTTGTATCTGAGTTCGGAGAGGGAAAGGTTGTAACATACGAGGTAGTTAAGGGTTAAGTACAAAATAAACCATTTTTTATATTTTTCTATATACTTTATCTAGGTGTCTGGTAAATGAAGAAAGACAAATATCCTTTTGGGCAGTTTCTCATACTACCAGCACTAGCTATGATGGTATTCTTTGTACTTTTCCCTATGGTATGGGGTATAGTGGTTAGCTTCACCGACATGAGCCTTGTGGGCCCCAAGGCTATGAAACTAGATTTCGTTGGACTAAAGAATTATGTTAAGCTTCTCTCGGACCCAGATTTCTACAATTCTCTGCGTGTCAGTTTTCTCTTCACTCTATTTTCGGCTCTTATAGGTCAAGCTTTCCTTGGGCTACTTCTTGCTATAGCTATGAAAAGTAAAGATATTAGGGGTAAGTCACTGGTTGCAGTCTCAGTCTTTCTAGCGTGGATTATCCCAGAGGTTGTTGCAGGATATATGTGGGGAGTATATGCGACAAGGAAAGGGATGTTCAACTTTATTCTATCCTTCTTAGGGGTGAAGCCGGTTAACTGGTTATTCGAGAAACCTCTTGAGACAATAATTATAGCTAACATATGGAGGGGGACAGCTTTCTCAATGATTCTCTTCACTGCGGCGCTGGAAAGTATACCGGAGTTTATATTTGAGGCAGCTGACGTTGATGGAGCTACTGGTGTGCAGAAGTTTAGGTATATTACATTACCTCTAGTATCTCACGCTATACTCATAGACTTTATCCTCATAACCATATGGACCTTCTCAGTATTCACCATGATATTTGTTATGACTGGTGGTGGGCCAGGCAACCTAACGGAGCTGTGGACAATATTTGCGTACAAGAGGAGTCTACAACCTCCATATGAGATAGGATATGCTGTGGCAGCTACCAACATAGTTACCCTACTTGTGTTAGCCCTAGTTATTATATACATGAGGATGATGGGAAGACTTGAGAGGATGGTGAGCTAGATGAATAGGAGACCGATTTTTCTGCTAGCTGCCCACACGTTGTTAGCTATAGTTTTCATCTTCTTCATCTCCCCACTTATATGGCTAGTTATATCGGCCTTTGACCCGGAGGCTTCTACGGAGTTTAGGATACCATCAACTATAACGTTAAAATGGTTTAATTCAATGTTCGAGCCTCTAGGGGGAGTTAGGGAGGGAGTATTACCTGTTACGTGGATAATTAACTCCCTCATTATAGCTACTGCAACAGCTACTCTAGTTACCCTACTGGCTATACTGAGTGGATATTCCTTAGCGAGGTATAAATTCAAGGGACAGAGTGCTGTAGTGAAAATGTTTGTTATATTGAGACTCATGCCAGCCATGGTGGTGGCTCTACCAATAGTTATAATATACGCCAAACTTAACTTGCTGGATACATTCCACGGCTTAGTATTAGCTCTATCTGCTCTGATACTACCTTTCGCTCTCCTAATAGCTGATGGATACTTTAGAGCATTGCCTACAGAATTTGAGGAAGCAGCTATGATAGATGGCTGTTCCCGCTTCACAGCATTTGTAAGGGTTACGCTTCCCCTAGCACTCCCCGGGGTAGTCACTATATGGCTATTATCGTTCGTTACAGCGTGGGGAGAGTTTCTCCTCCCTCTAGTAATGATGAGGTCACCCTACACGTATCCAGCTGCCGTAGGTATATACTATTGGTTCGGTGTTTACGGGAGAGTAGAGTACGGCAGGATATCTGCATTTTCACTCCTATTCTCGCTCCCAACAGTGCTAATATTCCTGGTATCTAGGAAATTCCTAGCTAGAGGGATATCTGGGCTAGTTGTAAGGTAAGCTAAACCAAATGTCTTTTTATAATGTTTCCCTACCATTTAGTATCTGATTTAATAGATAAGGGTGCACCAATGGAGGATATAAGGAGGCTAGAGTTTCCCCAAACAAATAGATTAGTCTACTTGAATACAGCTGGTGAAGGGCTTCTACCTAAGAGAGCTCTAAAACAGTTATCTACAGTTATGGGACGCGTTGGGAGATGTGAGGTGAGTGACGAGGAAGTTTTCGAGTTAATGAAGAATCTCCGTAGAGAAGCTGCAAAAGTCATTGGGGCTAAGCCGGGGGAGATAGCGTTAACAACGAGTACTACCACAGGCCTTAAGTCTATTCTCAGTCTACTACATATTAAGAAGGGAGATAATATAGTGAGTTTTGACCTAGAGTTCCCTACAGTAGGTGCAGCGGTAATTTCGATATGTAGGAGAACAGGCTGTAAAGTAAAGGTAGTGAGGAATAAGGGAGGTATCTACACCCTAGAGGATATAGAGAAAATAGTTGACGAAAATACTAAAGCTATAGTTTTGAGTAGCGTCGAATGGGTTAATGGCTATAGGTTTAACCTTAGGGCAGTTGCAGAGATAGCTGAGAAGGTAGGTGCCTACCTCATTGTTGATGCAGTACAACATATAGGTGCTCTTAGGATCAATGTCCATAAAGAGGGGGTAGATTTTCTTGCAGCTGGCGGCGAGAAATGGTTACTAGCGCCTCTAGCTGGTTGCGGTATTCTATATGTCAGGAGCGATTTGATTGAGAAGTATGAGCCACTAGTATATGGTTTAATGAACTTAGAGGAGCCTGAGGAAGGTTGGAGCAGGTGGTGGTCTAACCCAGGTAAGGATCCCTGGAGTACCCCTATGCTTACTAAAACTGCCGTAAGGTACGAGTGGGGAGGGACACCGCCTTTACCAGGTATAGTTATACTCTATGAAGCGGTAAAGCTCCTTAATAGTATAGGTATAGCGGATATAGAGAGGAGAAACTTTATGCTCAAGGAATACCTTATAGACCAACTAAGTAGTATAGGGGCTAGGATAGTATCGTATGTAGATGATACCGAAAACTGGTCTAGTATAACAACTTTTAGATTGAAAGAGAGATTCGATGAAGACTGTAGGATAGTGGATAGTTTGAGGGGGAAGGGAATTATTGTAGCTGCTAGAGGCTCTACTGGTATCTGTGGGATAAGGGTTTCTCCACATTTCTACAACGATAGGGAGGATATAGACATGTTAGTTGAAAATCTTAGACGTTTTCGCTAAATAATAGTCTTCGAAGACTATTATTACAGCCCCTTCCTTCAGCAACCCAACAGGAAAATATTTTCTGCAAATTACTAGTCAGTGATATAAAGGTGTCTTCCTGATTAGAGATGAGTTAGTTAGGTATGTGGAGATCAATTGATTCCAGTATCTGTCTGTTATGTAGGGGGGCTAAGAACCTATGTGGTTTACTTTATTGCCCAGTTATGACTAGGTTAAGAGTTTACAGTAAGCTAGTGGATATTCGTCGAGAGTTTCTAGAAGGTTCCTCGCCTCCATCGATATTTGTTGGGAGGATGGGTTACCCTAAGGTGTATGTAGGTCCAGCACTACCGCCTCTGAAGGGGGATACACAGGTATATGATATGCCTGAAGCTTGGTTAGGTAAGTCTCTTGACGAACTACTCGAGATGAGGCTTTCGCTTATCAGGGGATCTACGCTAATGAATATAAGAGATGTTAATTCATCCATGGTATATAAGCTTCAGGAGCTGACTTTATCATCCAAGCCTATCGATACAGAACTTGTTTTCGAGAAGCCTCCGAGGGGAAGCTTGCTATTCGATGAACATTTACCTCCTCAAGGCCCTATTGCCCCTCTACGAGGCCTCAGGATTCTAGAAAACCCGAGGGTGGAGAAGGTTGTGGAGAAAGTATATGGTGATACTGATTTAAAAGCTTCTGCAGCTATAGTAGAGCTATATAGGAGCAGAGTTCCTGTTTCAAGGATTCAAAAACTTCTTTCAATAGGTGCTTTAGGTACGAAGAGGTGGAGACGTCTTGTACCAACGCGCTGGTCTATAACTGCTGTAGATGGTTTAATATCTAAGAAATTAGTAGGGGAGGTAAAGGAGTATCCACATATCAGCGACATAGTTATCTTCACTAGAAGGTATATGAGGAACTTCTTTGTAGCGATACTTCTTCCCTCATCGTGGAGTTTTGAGTGGATGGAGGCATGGTTTCCCAGCACCACGTGGAACCCTAGGGGCATAAATGTAGTCATCGAGGGCGACTGGGAGGGTTTCTGGGGTAGAACAACATATGCATCTATAGGTGGGTGCTACTATGCTGCTAGGCTAGCAACGGTAGAATATTTATCTAGGATTAGGAGACAGGCTGAAGTTATTCTTTTGAGGGAAATCTATGAAGGCTTCTATCTCCCTATTGGCGTATGGTTCGTTAGGGAGAATCTCAGAAAAATGTTTAGAAGTAGGCCGCTAAAGTTTAGTTCCCTGGAAGAAGCTCTGAAATATGTAGGGAAGCAAACTAGGGTTCCAATAGATACTTGGATCAAGGAATCATATCTGTTGGGGAGAGCCATTAGCCAGAAAAAGATAACCGAATTCATAGGTGGTGTTCCTTGACCCTATATAGGAGGATAAGGGTTTCCACAGCCTTATCTACCTCGGGTCTACCAGACCTAGATTATGCATTTAACCCATACGCTGGCTGCTACCACTCATGTATCTATTGCTACGCTAGGGGATACACTAGGTATAGTGAGGTAGCCAATAACTGGGGGAAAGTAATCTACATAAAAGAGAACATAATAGATCTATTGAGGAAAGAGGTAAAAGCGAAGAAAACTGGAGTAGTAGGTGTATCTACGATCACCGACCCCTACCAGCCAATAGAGGTCGAGGAGAAGTTAACTAGGGAGGCGTTAGCTATATTATTAGACTCTGGCTTTAAGATCAGTATCCAAACTAAGTCGGACCTAGTTTTAAGGGACATAGATGTAATTACTTTGTGTCCAGATAGTGTAGATGTAGGCGTAACTATTACTACGGTAGATGAAGAGGTCGCTAGAATTATTGAGCCGAACGCCCCTCTCCCCAAGAGACGTATAAAAGCCGTAGAGAGGATATCGAGTGAGGGTATTGAGACATGGGTATTTCTTGGCCCAATAATATATGGCGTTAACGATAGTGTAGAGTCCCTAAAAGGGGTTGTGGAGGTAGCTAGCTACACAGGGTCTACCCTATACTACGATTTTCTTAGGATGAAACCCGCTATATATAATTCTATCAAGAGTATTGGAGGAAAAGCCCAGAGTATCATCAAGTTCTCTAAAGACTTGAGGTGGAGGAAAAATGTTCTAAGGACCCTAGAGGAGTTGTGCTCTAGGGAAGGAGTAGTATGTAAACCCGGGTTATATGATGAGAAGAAGAAATGTAGCATAAGCCTAGATTATTTCCTAGAAATGGAGTAGTGGCTCTATTATTTGAGTATAATAAAGTTCTCCCTATTCTTCTTCACTATTCTCAGGAAACCTTTTTCTTCAAGCTTCCTTATGTACCTCCAGGCCGTGGATCTAGGTAGACCACTTAGCTTAATAATATCACTCTGGTATGCTCTACCACCTAGTTTACGAAGTATACTGATAATTTCTGCCTCTTCTTCACTTATTCTAACATATCTGTCTACCCTATACTTCATGTAGAATATGAGTACCGAAACTAGAGCTATAACCAAAGGTACTAGGTAGTAGAGGTAGCTTATACCCTCCTCCACGCCGCTACCTCCTCCCCCTACTCCAGGACTCTCTGTTTTATTCCCTGCTTCCACCCCACTACTAGATTGGTTGACGAAGCTTTGCTCAGCTGACCGCCTCTGCTCTTTAGCAGGTTGCTCCTTTGTCTCGTTTACAGCCTGACCGGCTTCTGCTAGTGTAGGTGTTTCCCCCGTCTCCTCCTCTACTATACTCAGTTTCATATAGTAGCGAATCTCTACGGAGCCGCTGGTAAACTCGAGGACAATTGAGTTACCTTTCTGCATTATAAGGCTCGGTATCTGGGAGAGACCGGCTATAGTAGTATTCTCTGGCAACTCTACTATAAGCCTACTGGTGTTATAATTGAGCTTCACTATCCATATGCTCCCCACCTTACTCGTTAGAGAGGGAGTGTAGTAGGTGACAGAGATTATCTGAGGACCTGTTATATTATTTAATTCAGCGTATAGGATATTTCCTTCCTGCCTAAATGGTATAGGCCTACCCTCAGCTATAACTGCTATAACCTCAGAGTCTGGAGGTAGATTTACTAGAAGGAAACTCTTTGTGACATTAAATATCTCCCTAACTTTTACCCACCCGTCTCTGAAAATCTTTATCCTCATCTCCTGGGGGCTAGGTTCGCAATAGGAGCTTGCTGGCAGAAGCGTGGAGACAGCTAATATGAAGAAGGATAGTAACATAGTGTTGGGTATACTGAGTCTTTTCATTAATTTCTCCCGTGGAACCACTACTCTAGGTTAACCTACCTGATATAGTGTACAGGTGACATTAAGATATTTTCGTTTTCCTCCTCATGCTCATCCTCTCGCTCCTCATAATTTTCTTCATGTCCCTGACCATTACCTAGATTCTCCTCTTTGTTCTCCTCTTCCTGGCTCCTCTCCTCCTGGGCCTCCTCTTCCCCACCACTTTGACTCCCCATACCTTCAGCTATATTCTCGATAGTTTTCTTCAACTCCCTGATACTATCCTTGATATTATCTATTTTCTCCTTGACCACGGCGATAACTACTTTCTCTGGGTTTTCAAGTATTGTTTTCTGTAGCTCAGCTAGCTGTTGTCTATAAGCTTCTAGTTTTTCGTAGATGGGTGTTGTAATATTTGATGGTAACCCGCTTTCATTAACTTCTTTCTCCAACTCATCTATAGTATCTAGTAGATCATCTATTTTATCAAGCAACTCTTTAAGCTCTTCTTCTCTCTTCTCCCTCTTCTCTTCTGAGGTCTCTATGATCTCCTCGGCCCGTTCCTCGAGTTCTGAGAGAGCTTTATCGATTTTCTCTATCTCCATAGCTATTATATATGTTTGATTAAGTGAGGTAGCGTTTGCTAATCTGTTTCTTAGAGCTAGCAGCTTCTGCTCATAGTAATCTAGTTTCCCTAGAACCTCCGTGTAGTTTGAAGGTATTTTTCTCCTTAGTTTGCTGATTTCCCTCAGTAAATCATTTATCTCCTCGAGAAGCTCTCCAAAAATCTTTCTCTTCTTTATATTGGTGTCCTTTATACTTAGCGACTCCTTTAATATATCCTCAACTTCGTCTATAATGTCTTCGGCTTTGTTAACCATTTCTTCTGCCCTACTATAGTTTGTTTCAACTATTTTCTCTGCCTCTTCTAGGATTTTGAGAGCCTCTTCTAGGAGGGATACTAGATTGTTGTTGCCAAGCTTAGCTGAAGTATTCAATAAGGTTAATGTTTTATCTCTAAGACGCTCTATTTCACCTAAAAGCTTACTTGTTTCGTTCCCCCTCTCTATGAGCACCGTTTTAGGCGGCTTTGGAATCGATATACTCTCTAGATAGAGGACTATGTTTCCTATATCGTTTATAGCCGTAACCACTAGCTTAAGTGCCTCAGTTATATTCCCTCCCTCTACTAGCGTTTTAGCCTCCTGTACCAAGCTGTCTGTAGTATTCAGTACACTTAGGGTCTTATTGTTGATCTCAAGGTAGAGGGTGCTGTTGATCTCCATTATATACGAATATTTTTCGAGTAGGTCAAGCGCTTTTTCTCTGAGGTCGTAGTAAGAGTCTATAAGTATATACAGCATGTCTCTGGGAGAGCCCTGTAGCGAGTAGATAGAGGCGAGTAGTACTACAATAATTATAACCGGTAGAATATACTTTCTGAGGTACCTCATTCCTACTCCCACTAAGTAGTTGCGGTTAAAGGCTTTTATAAAACATTTATGAAACATAAGTGAAACATACATTTGGCGACATAGAGATATTATTTATATAAAAAATATTACATTATTTATGTCACAATTTATTTTGAAACAGCCTCCCTCCCCTTATCCGTTATTACATATTTACCTTTCACTGGTCTATCAACATAGCCGTGGTTCAGCAACGAGCGGAGTTTACCCATAACTTTTCTCGTATCAAGTCCAGCTTTCGTCGCTATCTCCTTGCATCCAGCTGGCTCGGTGAATGTAGCTAGAGCCTCTAGTATAGCTCTACCAGTATCGTCTAGTGGCTGGCTCCTTCTGCAGGGCATAATTAGATAACTCTGCTCCATTATTTTAACTTAATCCTTAAGTTAAGAAAACATGATTTATATGAAGTAATTTCCATATACTGGGTTTATTTTTTGCATCTAAACATATGAATATGAGTTTATACACTAAGGAGTGTGGGCCACTATCTTCTCCCAAAGAAGGTAGTGTTAAAGGATGGGAGAACAGTTGTTCTCAGACATCTTAGGTGGGAGGATTTTGAAGACATACTGAATCTATTTAACTCAGTCGCTAAGGAGGAAGAATGTATTCCATACCTCGGTGTTATGAAGGAGATAAGCAGAGAGGAGTATCTAAAGGTTTTCTCAAATATTATTTCGAGGATCCAGAGGGGCAAGGAGATAAGGATAGTGGCTGAGTATATGGGTAGAGTTGTAGGCTTCGCTTCAGCTAAATTGGGGAGCGACAGTTTTAGGCATAGAGCGTGGATAGGGGTCCTGGTTAAAAAGG
Source organism: Thermofilaceae archaeon (assembly GCA_027017025.1). Lineage (GTDB taxonomy): Archaea > Thermoproteota > Thermoprotei > Thermofilales > Thermofilaceae > JALURH01. The sequence goes on along the minus strand of JALURH010000187.1, from coordinate 6,880 downwards.
GGTTTAGGGAAGTAGGTGTAGGCACTGAGCTTCTAAAGGCTATAGTCATGGAATCCAGTAGGGTGGGGCTAAAGCTACTTCTAGCTGAGGTCTCTACCCTGAATCCTAGGGCGATACATGTGTTTACGAAGGTTGGATTCAAGAAGGTAGGTAAAATACCTTATGGAATAATACTGGATGGAAAATATGCAGATACTGTAATAATGGGCTATGCCATACGAAACTGCTAAATATTTGGTAGATATTGGTAGTTGTTGGTAGGTGTGGAGCGGCGATGTGTGGGTGAGCCGTAGCCTTAAGATGTGTGGGTTTCCCCAGAGCCTAAGCACCTTTTATCGTGTGGTGATTAAGCCTATGATCCCGTGGTGGAGGATGTAGATGAGGACTCTGGGTGGGGTTACCACGAATGGGTGCGAGACCAATAACATGCCTCCAATAAACCCAAGAGGCGGGCTGAGCCCAATGAACCCCAAGCGGCTGATAGACCAGAATCTACAAACAACTATAAAAGTCTATCAGCCGTGAACCCCATTTCCTAAGACCTATTTTTACCATTTTTCTCTACTTGTTCCAGTATATTCCTCTATACTTAACTGGCTCCTTAACGACGCTAATTAAAGTATTGATACGTACAACGAAAACGTATTACTAATACGTACTATAGATGAGTAGACGTAATATTTTGATTATTTATTTCCTTTAGTAATGGAGTTAAAGAGGTTTTTATTCAAAAAAAGTGTTGCTATACCAGTAGCTATAACTGTAGTAATTGTTTTAGCATATGTAGCGGGGTCTCTTTATAACAACTTCAGGCTTCAACCACATGTTACTCCTGAGCTAGGTGAGACTCCTCGATTACCTGCTCCGAAGCTCAGTGGTACTGGATCATCTAAGCAGTCTCTGCAGGGAGGGGGTGGAGGTGTCTATAGTGTCAATATATTATTATATAGGAGAATGATATCCTATTCTTCAAGAATAGTCTTAGAGGTTGAGGATATAGGGAGTTCTCTTAGAGATATAAGGAACATAGCTTCTCGCCATGGAGGATATATTTCTTCACTAGTTTACAATATGGGGGGAAGTCTTGGAAGTGCATATATTGTACTTAAGGTACCTACAGAAAACTACCGGGTAGCATTAAATGAACTCAGCGATTTAGGTAAAGTAGTTGAGATACGTGAGGAAGCTAATGATGTTACGATGCAGTATATAGATTTAGAGGCTAGATTAAGAAACCTGCGTGCAGAAGAAGCAAGGCTTCTCGAATTACTGAATAAAGCACAGAGAGTTGAAGAAATTCTAAAAATAGAGGAGCTTATTATGAGGGTTCGCGGGGAAATAGAGAGATTGTCTTCTCAGCTAATGTACCTAAAGAACAGGGTGGAGTACTCAGAAATTAGTGTTAAATTAATAAAACCTAGGGTTATTGAGCCGAAACCATCTCCATGGCCTGAATTCAATATTGAAAAGATACTGGCTGATGCACTTAGAATAGCTTACACAATAATAGCGGGCTTAATAATACTAACTGTAGGCTTCACACCCTTACTCATCATAGCTGTAATAGCTTGGCTCCTATTTAGATATGTTAAGAAACCTAGGGATGAATCAAGACCTTAGGAACTTAGCCCACATATACTAGATACCCTTTCGTATATTTCCTCTAGGTTACCACTCTCCAGTGTCTCTACGAGGATTGTGTAGAGATCCTTAGGTAATACTTCGAGAAGCTTCATTACTTTATCTTTAACCTTACTTGAGATACCTATGTATGGCCAGGCTGCAGCTATCCCAATAATATATATTAGGAATATTTTACAATCAATTTTTTCCTTAAATATATGGGCTACCCTCTTAACATATTTGAGTCTCCAATCAAGAGAGTCTTCAATTTCCTCCAATGCATCTAAAACATCCTTACTAACCAGGAGAGAATGTATCTGGTATAACCTAGCTACTTTATATGAGAATATATGTACATCGTCTTCGAAGACGCTGATCTCAGGAGGAGGTACTGAAGCCTCAGCTATAATTTGTGCCAGAAGCCCACGCCAGTACTTTCTACCCCTATTAACCCAATTCTCTTCAATAACCATAGCTTGTCCAGACCTAACTAGAGAGGTCTGCCCCTCGAGGAAGATATTTCTCAGAGATGGTGGAGCCTCCAATACCTTCCCATACGCAACGATAACTACCCTACCTTTAAAACCTAGTTTCCTGAAAATTTCATTACCGTTTTCCTCCAAAAATGACGAGAAACTCTCGCTACAGGATCCTACTTTAAGAACCTTTAACAGATTTTACACCCAAGCTATAATTGATATTCTCTTACAAAACTATATAGCAATGTATAACATTGTTACCATAGACAATAATCATATGATTAATGTATAGAACAATGTTATTGCTTGTGAAGAGAACCTATTTTTAGCGTAGCAGAGTATTATCATTGGAGCAATGTGGAGACTTTTGTTCTACAGACCAGGGTCCTGGAGAAAAGAGAAGGAATGTAAAATATGCGGTAAGAAGGGGGTAGATATCTCAGAGGTTATAGGTGTTTGTGTCAACTGCTTGAGGGAAGATCCCGGCGATGCTTTAAAGATAGCTATAGTACCTCATAAGAAGTCTAGGGAGATGTTTAATCTACCTCTAGAGCCACCTAGGGACCCTAGCGGTTTAAGGTGCGGGTTATGTGACCTAGACTGTAGAATACCTAAGCATGGTAAAGGTTTCTGTGGGTTGGTAGAGAATAGGGATGGAAGAATACGTAGGTATGGTGGCACCCCAGTTAGAGGAGTTGTTGAGTGGTATTATGATCCTCTACCCACTAATTGTGTAGCCTGGTGGTTCTGTCCCGGATGTACAGGGCTAGGATACCCTAAGTATGCTTACAGGAGAGGCGCTGAGAGAGGATACTATAACCTAGCAGTATTCTATGGTGCATGTAACCTTGACTGCCTATTCTGCCAGAACTGGACGCACAAGAAACTAGCTACCGAGAGGAAGGCTATAATGAGTTCTGAAGAACTAGCCTCTAAGGCTGACTGGAGGGTAACTTGTATATGCTTCTTCGGCGGTGATCCATCTCCACAAGTTATCCATGCGATATCTACCGCAAGGATAGCGTTGAGGAAAGCTGGGGAGGAGAAAAGGGTTCTAAGGATATGTTGGGAGACAAATGGGCATTTTAACCCGAAAATAATGAAGGTTGTATCAGATCTCTCCCTGGTTAGCGGCGGTATAGTGAAGTTCGACCTAAAAGCATGGACAAGCTCCGTATATAAGGCTCTTACAGGCATAGATATCGGGAAAGTCTATGATAACGCAAAGTATGTCCTAGAGAGAGCTCCTGAGCGACCAGAGGTACCTCTCTTTACAGCTAGCACACTGCTTGTTCCAGGATACGTTGACGAGTATGAGGTGAGGGAGATAGCGAGGTTCCTTGCCTCCTTCGATAGGGATACCCCATATACCTTACTAGCATTTCACCCAGACTATATGTTATCGGATTTGCCGCCTACCAGTAGGCGTCATGCAAAAAAGGCTCTTAATGCAGCTAGGGAGGAGGGCCTCAGGAGGATCAATATAGGTAACCAGTGGTTGCTTGGGGATTACTACTAGCCTAGCGAGACTGTTAAATATCTTGGACAAATATAGTCCTTGATGGACTTTATACAATGAAGGAAGCATCAAAAACACGTTAAGACTATTCAGAAGTTGGATAAAGCTGGGAAAAATAGGTGTGTCATGACTGTTGGGGGTAGGAGGGTTCCAGGATCTGAGATAAAGAGGATTCTAGGGGAGAAGAAGATAGTTGGATACGCTAGAGTTTTATCATATACCTGGAGAGATGATTTAGAGAAGCAGATCGAGTTAATAAGACATATAGCGACGCTCTGACAGTAAACAACGCTCTACCTATTACTCTGAAGCCGTTAACTGCAGAGTCAAAAGCAAGTAGTGTTAGTGTAAACCATCTAGCAGGTAATTTTGCTGTGGCGATGAATCAAAGAAGGATGGGTAACAAGCAATGGTATTTGCTGCGATGGTGTATGGAAGAGTGGAAGCGGTTATGAATGCTGTAGCGATGCTGATTATCCTTCTAGCAAGCCTTACTCTGCGAACAATAAGTGGGTTGAGTGTAGAAGCGATAATGATTTGAAGACGTTGATTGTTCAAACGAAGGTTGTCCAAGATGCTGTTTGTTTTTGTGGGTTTTGCTCACTGTGGGGTGCTGGGTGCTGTGGTGGTTCGGGCGTCCCCTAAGTAAAGTGGTTTCATTATTGCTTTGGCTTGCGGGGTTGCCTACACAGCTAGGCCCAAGCACCCTTCTCTCACACCCCCGCCCCCAGCACAGGGGGCAGCCCCCATGCCTTGTGGCTAGGGGGCCAACACCGGTCCCCGGGTTTTCATCCAAAATATGTTAGATATTGAAAAACTATTTTTTCAGCATATATAGAGGCGTTATAGCTAGCGTTATTTACTAGCTCTAGTGTTCTAGCCGTCTGTCTCAGGCTTAGGCCTGAGAGATAAAGATATATGTGCCACAATTGTAACACAAATGGGCAGCTATGCCGAAGCGAAGAGAGAAAACCATGCTAGTCCATGTAAGCGTAAGAATACCAGAAGGCACGCTCAAAATAGCGGATATGCTCGTAGACCTCGGAATCTTCAAAGACAGAAGCGACGTCATCAACTACGCCATAAAACAAACACTCAAAGAATACCTCCAAAAAATACGGATACAGGTAACTCCACAGTTTATAGAGAGCTACTTCAAGCTCCTAGAACAGGCAAGCCCCCGCCTAACCGAAGAAGAAGCCGCACGCCTAGTGGAGGAGATACGAGGTGAACAAAAAAGACAGAAGCAAAAAAGGAATAAAAGCCGTAGTTGACACAAGCGTAATAGTCTCCTCACTACTAGGCAGCCCGAGCGCAGCGCCAGCAAAAGTACTTAGAGCCATGCTTGAAGGAGCCTTCCAAGCATATACCTCAAAACAAGCCCTAGAAGAACTCTACAACACTCTACTCAGCGAAAAAATAGCCGAATTACTCGGCGGCAAGATCGAGATAGCCGCCCTAACATACATACTCGTAAACAGCAAAGCCAAAATAGTTAAGCCCCGAAAAAGAATAAAAATATGTAGAGACCCTGACGACGACAAATACCTAGAAATAGCATACCAAGCCAAGGCAGACTACATAGTAACACTAGATAAAGACCTACTAGACCTCCGGGACAAAAACAAGCAAGCCGAAATCAACGGACACAAAGCAAAAATACTAACACCGAAAGAATTCCTCCAAACCCTAAAACTAGGACAAAAAACATAACCAACTAATTCGCAAAACCCATGGGAGAATCCCCCATATTTCTAAAACACAGGCACCGCGCTACCTAGTGATTCTTATTTCCTCCATATCTTCTAGGTACTTTCTACCCGGCCCCTCGAGGAAATATTTCCTAGCTGGCTCAAGAATCTTCGCCAACTCCTCTGCTACAGCTATCTTCAGGTCTAGGGGATGAAGTTTTTTCTTGGCAAAAGCATCCTCGAGTTCCTCATAGGTTTTAAAGGTTAGTTTCTCCCCGGTCTTCTTGTTTACAACCTCAAATGGCTCAATCCTATCCCTAAAGACAATATACCTGGCTAACTCGAGTACGGGATTTAACTCTATTTCTCCAGCTGGACACAAGGCTTTCCTAAGTTTCCTCCTTATCTCCCCCGGGGCATCATGTATGAATATTGCACCCATAGGCTTCGACTTAGACATCTTCACGTCTATAACTCCCTGCTCAAACATCTCCCTATTACCACTCCTCCTGGCCTCGAGTATAAGCCGCCTCGCCTCCTCTGTAATATTCATACCGATAAGGAGGTGGTGGTGAATAGCTATAGGTTTATAGCCGAATTCCTTCTCTCCAACCTCTAGGGCTATTACATGTGCCTTACGTTGATCCATGCCACCATGCGCTAAGTTAACGTTTAGGCTAAAGATATCTGCAACCTGCATAGGGATATATAGTAGCTGTGCGAAATCAAGTGCTTCCCCCATCTTCCTACCCATAATGGTTACAGACCTACGTACACGGGATAGAGTTGTCCTCATCGAAACCTTAATAATATTGCTTAAATACTCTATCCCCATTTTCTCGTAGAGTTCTGATCCGAGGATGAACTTAACGTTATCTGGGTCTCCACCAGCGATCTTAATTGAGTACCTTAATGCCTCCTTAAAATATCCCCCAGCTACCTTCCTGATAGTCGATAAGTCTCCCCCTAATTTCCTATTTATCCACGAGTGGTAATCAGCTAAAAATACTATTGTGCTTACCCCGGCTTTCTGGAAGTCAGCTACCTTCTGCATACAGAGGATACCTGTACCTAAATGTACGTAGCCAGATATTTCGAAGCCAATATAATGTCTTAATTTAATACCCTCATCTAGGTATCTCCGTAATCTATCCTCGGTAAGTACTTCCTCTATTGGTTCTCTAGTGATTAAGTGGAACTTATCCACGGCAGATAAAATATAGGAAGTATATTATAACGATTTTCTATATGCTATTTTTGTTGGCGCGTACTAGGCAGTACTTCCCCGACCCCTAAGCTCCCTGGATGTTTCTGTAGTATTCCTTACACGGTTGTAAAGCATTTTCTAGAAATATGAGATGATTTAATCTCTAAGTTACTATTACTATACCATGGACAGAATACGCCTAACGAAACTGTTAAATATTTAGTAGAAGAATATAGTCATTGATAGGCGTGGAACGACATTATATGATGAAGGAGGCTGCTAGGATACTTGGTGTTTCTGTTAGGACTATTCAGAGGTGGGATAAAGCTGGGAAAATTAGGTGTGTTAGGACTGTTGGGGG
>JALURH010000186.1 GCA_027017025.1 Thermofilaceae archaeon | reverse complement strand
CTCCCTAAACTTCTCCATAATCTTCGAATCTAGTAACCCGTTGTCGCTAACCAACGCAGGCTTGCCTACAATAACTTCGGTACCATTAACTAAGCCCTTCACCCCCATGCCTTTAATGGCTATAAACTCCTTAGGTTCTTCAAGTCCTATACCCATCTCCTTGGCTTTCTCAACTATAGCCTTACCTAGTGGGTGCTCAGATCCAAGCTCGACACTTGCAGCATAGTATAGAACCTCCTCCTCTCCACCCGGGTTTCCAATGAACGATACTATATCGGTTACCTTGGGTCTCCCAATAGTTAAAGTACCCGTTTTATCGAAAATTATAGCCTTCACGTCCTTCATAGTTTGTATAGCCTCGCCCTTCCTGATAATTATCCCTCTTTCAGCACCCATACCTGTACCAACCATTAGAGCAGTAGGGGTAGCTAGCCCAAGGGCACATGGGCAGGCTATCACTAATGTAGCAATAGTGGCTGAAAAAGCTAACATAACTATGGGCTGATTTAAATCCACCCATGGTAGGAAGGGCTCAGCGAGCCTAGCTATGGAGATCATAGTCTCCGGCACTACACTCCACAGAATAAATGTAAAAACTGCTATAGTTAATACCGTGGGAACAAAGTATGCCGTAACTCTATCGGCAAACTCCTGTATCGGTACTTTAGAGCCCTGGCATTCTTCAACCATCCTGATAACCTGGGCTAGGAATGTATCCTTACCGACCCTCGTTGCCTTAACTTTTAGTAGTCCCTCCAGGTTTATTGTTCCACCAATAACTTCGTCTCCAGGCTTCTTGCTGACTGGCATAGATTCCCCCGTAGCCATAGATTCGTCAACCGAGCTCTCCCCCTCTATAACTACACCATCTGTAGGTATCTTCTCACCCGGCCTAACTATCATTATATCTCCAACCTTTACCTCCTGTATCGGAACCTCCTTCTCCTCCCCATCCACTATTATCCTAGCGGTCTTCGCCTCCAGTTTAAGGAGCCTCCTTATTGCTTGTGAAGCTCTCCCCCTAGCCTTTGATTCAACATACCTACCTGTTAGGTGGAAAGACATTATCATAGCTGATACACCAGCGTAGTTTAGGAGTGACGTGAAGAAGGATAATGGCCCTGTGATGAAGGCCATAAATGTACCTATAGTTATTAAAACATCCATATTAGCTGTAGCATGTAATATGGACTTTATGGCTGAGCGATACGTGGTTAAGCCTGTCCAGAAAAGTACTGGAGAGGCTAAGAGAATAACCCCTAGGTTATAGACTAGTTCGCTAGGCCAAGTAACTCCCATAAACATCTCAGGTAACATCCACAGAATTATGGGTACCGTGAAGAGCCATGCAACCAACATTCTCCTGCGTGCTTTCTTCATCTCCTCAATTGATTCATCGGCTTCCTCCTCCGATATAACCCTGTAGCCCAGTTTCTCGATACTTTCTCTAAAATCGAGTATAGAGGCTACTTCGGGGTAATATTCGATCGTAGCTGTCTCTGTAGCAAAATTAACGCTAGCATACTTCACTCCATCTATACCCTTAAGTGCTTTCTCGATTCTAGCTGCACAGGAGGCACAACTCATCCCACCTATCTTTATGTTAATTCTCCTAGTTTTCTCCTCATCAACTGGGATAGGTTCGTAGCCCAGCTCCTTCACTACATCCATCATCTCCTCTACCCTAATTTTCTCGGGGTTATACTCTACTACAGCACTCTCGGCGGCGAAATTTACATTAACGTTGAATACACCTTCTTTGCGTCTAAGGAATCTCTCAATAGTTCTTGCACAAGCAACGCAGTGCATACCTTTAATCCTAAATACGGCTTTCTTCCTGCCCATAGGCTCACCAAAAAAGAAGATATTTTTTATATTTTCTCTAGTGGCAACAAGGTTTATGTCCAGAAACGTATTTCGACGGATTACTCTTAAACTCCTCTAAGCAGCCAGCAGAGCAGAAATAGTATGTTTTACCCATATACTCAAACTTGTATTTCGCAGTTTTTTCATCAACTTCCATACCGCAGATAGGGTCTTTAGCCAATTTCTCACCTACTAGGATTATATTCCCTCTAGTTGTTAAACTTAATCATTTCCATGTTGGAAATAGAAGTTATTTGCCTCTATCAAAGTAGGAAAGTTATATTCCGGTATTAGAAACATATATTACCTAATTATATTGTTTGTTTCCCATCACGGTAGTACTTTCACACCCTGATTTCCCGCTTGTTCCCGTAGTTTATCATCATATGTTGCTAGCGGTAATCTCCTCCTAACAGCAGATGAAAGTATTACTTTGTCATTAAACCTTGATAACGATATTTTCTCTCTAGAAATTCTTTGAAGTGCCCATTCTATTCCCCATTTATCTTCACTAACTATAATTGTTTTGGGGGAGCCGGTATACTCCAGAACCTTATCTACTATATCCAATAGGTTTACTTTAAGACCCTTCATGAACCAAATATATTCATAGAACACGATTGTAGGTATAACCCACTTATCAAGTCTATCTAGGAGCCTACTAGCGTCCTCGTGGTATAGGGAATCTTCAAATGTATCATAGATAAGTATATTTGTATCAATTACAGCTTTCATATTAATGTCTCCTCCAAACCCTCTACAATTATTTTCTCTATTTCCTCAGGAGTAAGTTTCCTCCCAGCCCTCAAGGTTTTCCTCTTTCTATACGGTATCTTTACCATTATTATTCTATTATTTTCATCTAGCGTAACGTCAAGGTAATCACCTTCCCTAAGACCTATAACTTCTCTAATCTCAGCAGGGATTGTGACCTGGAAATTCCTAGTTACTTTAACTCTTGGCATCTAGTAAATCAGAAAACTAGTAATATAAAAGTATTTCTAGAAGATATATGTTATCCGGTAATACGTTTCATTTTCTTACTAAACTCCCTATAGC
>JALURH010000185.1 GCA_027017025.1 Thermofilaceae archaeon | reverse complement strand
GATCCATTCCGACACCATGGGCATAGTATGTATCTTTAAAACTATAGGCATATTGCGCCGATATAGGTTCACCATTTAGCATCAAGAAATGTATAATAGGCGTACCTAATCCCCCCGAATTGATGAAATTTTTATGGATCTCCACTGTACGCTGTTTATTAAAAATAGTGTCTGTTCCCAATTGTTCCATCCTCCTCCTATGTAGTTTGAGGAAAGCCTCGAAGTGTTTTATACTAGGCTTAACTATATGTAGGTATCCTAGCTCCCCATTCTTAACTAGTCTTCTTTCACGTCTACGTATGTTTTTCCTCAAGCTTCTACTCAAGTTCCTGTAATATGTTTCCCATCTGCTAGGTAATCTTATATAGGGCTTAACTATTTCGTTTTCCTCGATTTTTATACCTAATTTGCTTAGTAGTTTTCCTTCATCTATAGGTGTTTTTAAAACCTTCCTTAGTATAGCAACATCCCACTCCTTATCCAGTAGTCCCCCCAGGATATGTTTAATTGTGGTAAGCTGGTGGTGGGGATCAACAACTATAGTATTTATGTCAGAAAGCTCGTCAGCCAAAAACTCTATTACATTTAGTGACAATTTCCTCTTCCTTACTCTCTCCATCTTTAGAGCTACTCCACCGAGAAAACTACCTTTATCCTCAACTATCAAAATTAGTGGCTCTATATTATAGTCTTTAATAACCCTCCAATTTGAGTAAAGCCATTCCCAGGTATCATATATAGTTGTATTTTTAGCCCGTAGTACCAAATCATTCCATCTACCCCTTATAGATATAAAACTCTCAATATCGTTGACTTCATAAACTTTCATATCCTCCCTAATTAAACCAACATGAAGAGTCTAAAAATTTTAGCCCTAAAACTATAGTTAAAATTTAATTAATTTTAGAGAAAACATAGCTTTCCAACACATAGGCCCTGTTTCTATGAAAAATTAATTATCGTTCTCCACTCCATCCACTTCCACCAATTTTATTAGTTTAGTGGATGGAGTGTCTCTCCCATTCTATCCCCCTAAAGGAGGACTTCATCAAGGAGCTTCCAGGAGAACGGATGCCCTACATTCCAACCTAGAAGCCTGATACTCATAAAAAACATTTAAAGATCACATAACTGTGAAATTGCTGACTACCTTGAAAACATGTTGGCTGAGGCATTAAGCAATCATTTTTCCTAAATATATTCCGGTTTTTTAGAACCACTGTCTTGGATATCTCCAGTCTGAGCCAATGTCTCTGTAACCTATATGGAAAACTTCTGGTGGTAACCGTTTGTGCTGAGTTTTCTTCACCAATGTTAATATCTTATCAACGATTTCCCCAGGTATATTTAGTATCTTGGCTATCTCCTCCCTAGGTAACCATTTCTCGAACCGATAATAGAGTATAGAGTCTATAACCTCATAGCTAACGCCAAGCTCGCTCTCCGCTGTCTGGCCTGGCCAGAGCCTAGGTGATGGAGGTTTCTCCACTATCCTATTAGGTACACCTAGGTACTTAGCTAACTGTCTCACATGAGTCTTATATAGTCCTCCTATAGGCAGTACATCTACGCCTCCATCACCATACTTGGTGAAGTAGCCTAGCAGCAACTCACTTTTATCACCTGTCCCTACAACCAACCCATTATGCCTATATGCTCTCTGATGCAGGATTATCATCCTTATACGTGCCATAACATTACCTCGCTCAACCTTCGTCATATCCCCCAGTGTTTCCTCAAAACTCTCGAGTATATTGTCGATACGTATGATCTCGTAATGATCCCTAGGCAACCCCAGTCTCTCGATAACTTCTAAAGCATCCTCTACGTCTTCTTCAGGTGTAGTCTCGGAGGGAAGAATATAGCAATATACTCGTTCCCGCCCTAATGCTCTAACAGAAAGATAAGCTGTAACAGCTGAGTCTACACCACCACTAACCCCGATTATACCAGCCTCCTTTCTTGCGTACTCGAGGATATACCATCTAAGTCTACGTGCAATATAATCAGCTACCCGCTCATTATTCACGGGGGGCAGACTCATTGGATATCACCTAGCGGCTTGTGGATATCTGCTCGATGCACCTTGAAGGAGCTGAACCTCCTAGCTCTGCGAATAGTGTGGATACTGATATCGGCTACTACAAGATCCTCCACCATTTTCTCTCCTCTAGCTACCACTTCCCCATCTGGGCTTACAACCATGGATCCTCCCCAGAAACACTCCTCATCCTCTACTCCCACTCTATTCGTGAAGGCTATATAAACGGTGTTTTCAACCGCACGTGTAATGTTGATTGCTTCCCAAATTCTTTCTATAAATGTTTCTCCTCTACCATATAGCCCTCTGAGCGGTGAAGAGGAGTTTATGAAAACGAGGTCTGCTCCTAATCTAGCAACTAGCTCGACTGGCTCTGGATGCCAAGCATCTTCACATATAACGACGCCGAATCTTAGGTTCTTATGTTCGAATACCTTGATATCCTTAACATCTCCTTCTTTAAAATACCTGCTTTCCTCGAAGAGGCCGTAATTAGGTAAGTAGAGTTTTGGTATAAAGCCCCTAAGCTTTCCATTGGAAATAACTGCTATAGAGTTCCTGTATATGCCGGGTCTCGGCTCCTCTACTACACCTATAAGTATGGACATACCCTTAGATACCTTCTCTACCTCCCTCAGTGCATCTAGACATTTACCTGATAGTTCATAAGCCAGATCCTTTAGTAAGTATCCTGTTAAGGATAATTCGGGGAAAGCTAGGATATCTACTTGTAGGCTACGGGCCCTATCTATGTATTCTAGATGTTTAGCTAGGTTTTCTTCTACATCCCCTAGTAGAGAATGAATCTGAGCCAAACCTACTCTATATTTTTCCATAGAGAAGCCTCCTCATCTACTAGGTACTTATATAATATAATATGCATATTATC
>JALURH010000184.1 GCA_027017025.1 Thermofilaceae archaeon | reverse complement strand
TATACCCAATTCTCTGCTTAACTTGCTCCCGTCTATACCAGTATATCGCTCAAGATTCTTCAAACGTTGTTCCTTGCCGATTTTCTTATATACTCTTTCAGAATAGACAGTCTTTATCTTCTCACCTACTATTCTATAAAGAGCTACAATGTATCCGTCTCTCCCATCAATCTCATAAATATATTTCTTAATAACCCACAATGCATCCCCGGGAACTTTGTACTCTACAACCACACCACTATATGAGCCATGGATTAGATCATTCATGGACAAAGTAAATTTGTTTCCAAACTCTCTATCAAAATCCAGCATATCCTCTAGAGTCAGAGGCCTCTCTGATACTTTCTCTATTAGCTGAGAAATTTTACTATCTATTACTATAAATATCTCTGTTCTTACTCTCACTTTTATCGGTCTAGGATCATTACTCTCTACATAGAAATTGAAGGTTTTTATATTCATAGTTGCTTACTCCTCCACAACCGGTATGCCAAACCTCTTTGATGCTAAAACATGATCCTCATAAGGTATTGATTCTATATCAACTATACCACTGTAATGCCTCTTATACGGTTCTCCTTCTATTAACTTCTTAATATTTCTCCTATATTTTAATTCGCTGAGTTTCTTCCCGGAGATACGCTCCCAGTCCTTTATTGCATATGAGAAGACTCTCTGTGTTCTATCTCTGTAAAGATCGGGTATGACATTAAATGAACAGAATGGTACCTCTCGTCCATCCGGCATGACATAATGTATATCGCATCTCATAACTCTTGCAACATCATGGTTATAGAGATCTTGGAAATGCATCATGCCGAGGAATAATGAATCATAGTGGAACTCGCCGAGAGAGCTATAGTCATGTTTTATGAAAATTTTATAGAGATGTTTCAATAATTTACGACCTTCTCTTAGCCTTTTAGGGGCATTACTAAGATCCACGAATTTCCGCAGTCTCCAGAGAACATCAAGCATAATTATATATTTATTCTTACCCTGTTCCAGTTCCCTAGCCTTCATATCTAAATATTTCATAAAACCCTTTACGTCTACAAACCTAGTTATTGGAATTATTTCTCCATTCTCTTGAAAGACGTAGGTTGCTGCTCCACAAACAAAATGGGTAGTGAATGTAATCTGCGGCTTCCCCGTTATAGCTTCGATGAATCTAGAGATAGGTGCTACGCTTGGAACAGGGTACCAGTCCCATCGAGAAATCTGGCCTTCTGTTTGCTTCTCTACTTCAATTATGACATCGGGTATAGTAACTCTTTCTTTCTCTCTCTCCTTCCTGGACATCCTACCAGTTATTGAAACGGGTTGAAAGTTTACCCCCCTGATAATATCATTATGTTTTAGTGCAAAACGTATTATTCTCCCCACATCACCTAGGTTATAGCTTTTAATTACCGTGGGTACAAGTACTACACCTAGTCCAGCTTTCCTGAGATTGTCTAAGGCATAAGGTATCTCCCAGTGATTTTTAGGGTTAGTATAGGGAGTTACACCATCAAAACTCATATAAAGAACATTTGTCCCAGCTTTTCTCAGCTTTGTAGCTAAATCAGGGTCAAAAGCTAGCTTTATACCAGTTGTATTTACCTGCACATGTGTGTAGCCTTCCTCCTTAGCTATACGTACTATGTCGACTATATCATCACGGAGCAAAGGTTCTCCACCAGTTATCTGGAGAGCTATAGCTGGCTTAGGTTTGAGCTTCCTAGGCTGTTTAAGCATGTAACGTATGTGCTCAAGCGTAGGTTCATATACGTATCCAGCCCTGGTAGCAAAAAAGAAACAATAGAAACAACTTAGATCGCATCTATTGGTAGCTACTAGATTTATCAATGCTGGATGAGACTTGTGCCTCGGACAAAGACCACAATTATATGGGCATGGGGCAACTAGGGGCACATGATAAAAGTCGTTCCCCCTACCATCATTTTGCCACCTCTTATACCAGTTATACATTTCATAGCTTCCAAAATATAGCTCTTCTATCTCTCCATGCTCAGGGCATCTCTTTCTTATCCAAACTTTTTCTTCTCTTTCAAAGATTACTGCATATAATAGAGAGTTACAATAGGGACAAGCAGATAGAGTGTATGCAATTAACCTTTCATGGTCACCCAATTTAGGTTTCTCTTTTAAGTAGAGTTTATAGTCTACTCCAGGCTTTGGTATAAGCTTAGGTCTAATGCTTTTTGCTATTTTTTCAAAATCTTCTACCTTTGCATCCTGAAGTTTTGAATAATCTATCCGTATCTCCCCCTTTTCTGGAAACTCTAGAAATAATTCACTAGCTCCCAAGTAATCACCTCTTCATAATATCTCCTTCCTGTGTTAAAGATTTTTCTATTATCCCACCGTCAATCTTTGACAGTTATCTGATAAAGCAGTTTCTTCACATTATCTATCCTAATTTCTCCAATAATCCTAGCTACATAAACTAGGGTTATAGACCCTGTTACCACTGCCTCGAAGAGTACTATAATACTTCTTGTTAGTAATGTAACGCTAAGTGCTATCTCCTTCGGTGCGCCCAATAGAATAAACATAGAAGTCATTGCTGCGTCGAGAATACCTGCGTTAACCGGTATACCTAATGGTATGTTATCTGCTAAGCCATAGAGTGGATAGGCAACAGCTAGTGCCCAGAAACTCATTCTATATCCGACTCCCTGAAAAATTACATAGGGTATAGATATCCCAAAGAGCCACTGGATGATCATAGAGAAGAAACCTAGAAGGAGATTTGATGTTGATGTTTTTAGAACAGTTATTGATTCCTTATAACCCTTTAAGCTATCCAAGACCCTTTCTCTGAGATTCCATCTATCAAGATATTTTGAAAATCTCTTGACAAACTCCAAAACTATTCTTTCCGTTATATCTTCTCGCATTATGAGCATAGACACAGATACTATAGCTATAAATGCTAGAGAAACCCCAAAGAGTGCTTGCTTAATCATCTCGTTACCAACTACGGTACCTCCTTCCACTAAGAAAATTAAACCCAGTATTATGAACATTACAAATGATAATGCACTCATGAGCCTATGTATGAGTATTGTAGCAAAACCTTTGCTGTAATCAATCCCATATAATTTGTTAAGTAAGTACAATCTTATGGCTTCCCCAGTTACGAACGCCGCAGGTACAACCATGTCTCCAAACCATCCAACAAGTACTATGAAAAGGATATCCTTAATTCTCACTCTGCTATGTATACTTCTAACTAGGAAATACCATGCTGTAGCATAACTTGTCATAAAACCTACGTCTAAGATGATAGCTACGAGATAGTATCTAGGATCTACGCCTAGTAAGTAGGAATATAGCTCATTGAAATCCACTCCAATAGCTAAGATAAACACAATAAAGACGGATATACCTACCAGCAGCAGTATTATTTTCTTCATGATATTGACGTTTTAAGAAAAACCTATATTCTTAAAATAATTTATCTGATAAATTCTTTGAGAGCCACATGGTTTACACTATATGCTCTCTTTTCTCTGGTGGAAAAGATAGCACGTATGCTCTCCACTGGGGAGTATTGAAGGGATTCCATATCAAATGTCTAGTTACATTAAAGCCACGCAGAATAGATTCCTGGATGTTTCACTACCCGGGAATCGATGTCACGAGGCTCCAGGCAAAAGCTCTGGGTATACCCCAGGTCTTTATGGAGACAACCGGAGAGAAGGATAAAGAGCTTAGAGATCTGGAGAGGGCCTTTAATATAGCTATTAATGAGTATGGTATAGAGGGCGTGCTAACTGGTGCCTTACTCTCTGATTACCAGAGAATGAATATCAATATTATTGCGGAGAAGCTAGGGCTTCGCGTATATTCTCCTCTGTGGCGGAAAAAACAAGAAGAATATATGAGAGAACTGGTTGCTTCAGGTTTCAAATTTATTATAACCTCCATCGATACACTAGGCCTTCCACCAAAATTTTTAGGCAAGGTTTTAACGAGGAAGGATATAGAGGATATAGTCCAGCTGGCTAAGACATATGGTTTTAATCCAGCTTTTGAAGGAGGAGAGGCCGAAACTCTTGTACTAGATGCTCCACTATTCAGGAAAGTACTTGTGGTAAATGGTAGGAAAATTAGAGTTGGAGAGTATAGCTGGAGATTTATTATCGAGAATGTAGAACTATGTGATAAATGATACTAAAGAACTGTAGATACATTGTAACCCAGGACAACCACAGGATCTTAGAGAATGTAGATATTAGGATCGAGGAGGGGATAATCGAAGAGATAGGTGAGAAGTTAGATGGAGTGGATAAAATTAGGTGTCAAGACTATATAGTTCTCCCAGGTTTAGTAAATGCTCATACGCATACAGGCATGTGGTTCCTGAGAGGATTCTATGACGACGCTGAGTTAAGTCTATGGCTAAAAAAGGTCTTTGAAATAGAGAAAAGTATTCCGCGCTGGGTAGTTAAGTTATCCTCTGAGGCAGCTATATTAGAGATGATTATGTGTGGTACAACGGCTTTCATAGATATGTATCATTATCCCGAGGAAACAGCCTTTGTTTCAGAGAAAACAGGAGTGAGAGCTATGCTTGGTCCCGTCTTCATGGACATATTCGCTGACCCAGAAAATATAGTTAAAAGAACCGAGGAGTTCATCAAAACCTATGGAAAAAGTCGATATATCACTCCTGTGATAAATATTCACTCAATATATAATTGCAGTGAAGAAACCCTTCTAAGAGCTAAAGACCTTCAAGCTAAATACAACTACCCCCTACATATACATGTTTCAGAAACCAGAAAAGAGGTATATTACTCTAAAACCCGGTATGGAGTATTCCCTGTCGAGTATCTAGATAAACTAGGGCTTATAACAGCTAAGACGATCCTTGTCCATCTTGGATGGATTACCAATTGGGAACTTGATATAGTAGCTAGGAGTAATGCTAAGTGTGTCCACTGCCCAGTATCGAATATGAAGTTAGCTACAGCAGGTTTTGTACCACTAAGAGAGATGCTAGATAAGGGTATAACCGTTGGTCTAGGGACAGATGGTCCAGCAAGTAATAACTCTCTAGACATGTTCCGCGAAATGAAGGTAATGGTTTTGTTACAACGTAACAATTATTGGTCAGTAGATATCAAAGCATGGCAAGCATTAAATATGGCTACACTACATGGGTACATACTCCTAGGTCTGAAAGGGGGGAAGATTAAGAAAGGGTATGTTGCGGATCTAATATTATTGGATAAAAAGAGCTTTAGATTAAATCCACTTAGGAGGGAAAATATAGTTTCTAATATTGTTTACTCAGCTACAGGTGATGATGTTGTCGCCACCATAGTCGATGGACGCATCATTTATTCCAGAGAGAAGAAAGCAGAATTTATCGAGAAAATCAGTGAAAACTCCGAGAAACTTAATGAATGGTTAAGAAAACATATGGAGTCGGTGTGAGATAGAGTTCTTCATATATCAATTCTTCCCAGCTTCTTCATCCCCCAAAAACCGAGGCTATCAGCCTAGCCCTGTTCTTCATGTACATCAGCACCCGAGTTTAAGATCATTGCCTCGGCTAATTAATAATCAAGCTAAGCGGGATATAAGAATTAGTAAACACGCTGGGGAGGAGGAGTTTAGCTATACAGCCTAGTATCACGTGGATAATGTAGCCTAGCGCTATAAAAGCTATAAATGGCATATACACTGATACCCATACCTCGCCCTGTACTTCGGCATGAGACTCCTCTTCTATCCTAACTTTAAAGGTAAATCTTTTTACACTATCGGTATTTTTCTCAGCTATAGAATAAAAGTTTGGTTTCTCCCTTACAACACTAGCCTCAACCTTTGTATATAATATGAAAGCTAGGATCTTCTCAAGTAGAGAGGCATCTATTCCGCTAAATAGCTCTTTCCCGGAAAACTTGAGATAAGTGTTCCTAGCCAAATTGTATATTACTCCAATAAGGCTTAGTAGCGATGCATTAACTACTATGGATATAGGGGGAAAGAGAGATATTATATCAAAGCCGTGAAGAACAGTTGGGGGCGGCTCAACTATGCTTAATGTTGCTATAGCCGCGGCATCAGCATCCCCCATAATCTTCCCTAAATAAATCATGGCTCCAACCACGAATCCTATAAGTAGCGATACTAAGTAGAGAGCCGTTTTATGGAGACTTAATACCTCGTATATAGCTAGTGGAGCAGCTAAAACAATCATTAATATCCAGACTTTATCACTTATTTCTCTAGTCTTGATATCACTATAGCCGGCATATGTGAGTAGGGATAATATTATTACTCGTCTCACTATACCTAGAATATCAAGAGATACCACAGCACATATACTACCCCTGGAGCTATAAAAACTGTTGGTGTTTTAGATGAAGGAGATAGAGAATATAGTACTGAAGTATGCGCTAGCCAATGCCGTAAAGTTTGATGGAAAAGCTATTGAAAGTGCGGTAATAAGTAAAGTTCTTGGAGAGAGACCAGATTTAAGGCCTAGGGCTAGGGAGATAGTTAAGCTTGTAAGGAAGATTGTCTCTGAGGTGAATAAGTTACCATTGGAGGAGCAAAGGAGAAAACTAGCTGAAATTTGGCCCGAAGCATTTGAGGAGAAGAGGAGAGAGGAGAAGAAAGAGCTACCCCCCCTTCCACAAGCAGAGAGATTTAGTAGGATAGTAACTAGGTTTGCTCCCAATCCAGACTTTGTATTACATCTTGGAAGCGCTAGACCAGCAATACTAAGTTATGAATATGCCCGTAAATACAATGGTAGATTCATTCTTAGATTTGAGGATACAGATCCCAAGACAAAGCCCCCTATAAGGGAGGCATATGATTTAATTAGGGAAGATCTAAAGTGGCTTAAGCTCTCATGGGATGAAGAATATATCCAGTCCCTTAGGTTGGAGATATACTATCAATATGCTAGAAAACTCTTAGAGATGGAGAAGGCATATGTATGTATTCACTCTCCAGAGGATATTAGTAGATTGAGGCGCGAGGGTAAACCCTGTAGTTGTGTAACATTACCCTCTGATATACATTTAGATAGATGGGATAAAATGCTTAGTGGAGAGTATGGTGAGAAAGAAGCTGTTCTACGTATAAAGACCGATATAAAACATCCTAATCCTTCTGTTAGAGACTGGATAGCTTTTAGAATAATCGATACGGAGAAATATCCACATCCTCTCGTAGGTAGTAAGTACATTGTCTGGCCCACGTATAATTTTGCTTGTGCTATAGATGATCACTTACTTGGTGTAACACACATTCTGCGAGGAGAAGAGCATGCAGTAAATACACTAAAACAGGAATATATCTATAGATATTTCGACTGGAGTATGCCAGTTACCATACATTTTGGAAGAATGAATCTTGAAGGAACGATTCTAAGTAAATCCTTGATAAGAAAGGGGCTGGAAAGAGGTTTGTATAGTGATTGGAGCGATATAAGACTTGGTACACTAATAGCCCTTAGGAGGAGAGGTATCTTACCGGAAGCTATATGGGAGCTAGTAATGGAAGTTGGTATCAAACCCTCTGCAGCTACCATTAGTATAGATAAACTTCACGCGATAAATAGGAAAATACTTGAACCTAGAGCAAACCGATACATGTTTGTACCCGAGCCCCTAACTGAAGTTGTACTGAAGGGAATAGAGAAAATATATGCTGAAGTAATGTACCATCCCTCATACCCAGAAAGAGGATATAGAGTAATAGAGAGTGAGAAGAACGTAATATATGCGCCGTTGGAAGATCTCGATAAGAATAGTGAAATCCGGTTTATAAGTCTCGGTAATTTTAGAGTAACTTCGAGAAACCCCTATATTGTAACGTATATATCCAGCGATTTAGAATATGCCCGCGAAAATAAACTCCCAATAATACAATGGGCACCTGTAGATAAGGCAGTGAGAGTTACTGTTCTTAGAGCAAAGGGTGATAAATTAACAGAAACTATAGGTTATTCTGAACCCGAAATAAGGAAAATACGTCTAGGTGAACAGATACAATTTATAAGGTTTGGTTTCGTGAAACTAGAGAAAAATGGTGAAGAACCTCTATTCATATATACACACAGCTAGTCCTTAAGAGCCCATGGCTTTCCTTCCCTAACTATTTTCTCAGGGAGCTTATCCGAGTACTCCTTAAGAAACTCGAGATCCTGCTGCTTCTTCCTAAGATCATCTGGAAGCATATATGGTATTTCATCGATTATAGGGAACCATCTACCACACTCTACGCAATAAAGTACACCAGTCTTTACCTCATTTTTTAAACAATCTTCACATCCAGGGTCGCCACTAAGCGTTTCTACCCTCTTCCCGTGATAAGCACAATACAGCTCGCATGCAGGTTTCCTACGTAGCCTTATCTCCCTCTCTTCATATTTCTCAGTCTCTATTACATACAGTTCTAATGGGAAATGCTTGTCATATGGACATGCAAGTAAATCCATCAACCTGTACTTCATACTAAACACCTCTAAGCATGTACTATTACCATCTTTTCTTTAATAAACCTGAATTATCGCTACTTCGCTATCCTAACGACCTCTAGTCAGTAAATCATGTCTCTCATCTACTTATTGCACTCCTTCGATACTCCTAGAGAAAAATTATTCAATATTTCTGCAGTATTGTGTTGTTAACTTAAGGGCTTATTAGCTGGGTTCGCTCTCTAGCGATACGCTATGAGCACTTATGCTGTGGGAGTGGGGCTCACTAGAGATGGTGTTGTATGCGATATATTTTTTAGGACTATGTTTGAGGTAGGTGGCTAGGACATTAGAGCTAGTAAACAGCGTAAGCTACAACGCTTCCCTTATGCGGCTTCACCCTTACCTTCCTGGGCCTTGGGTCTCTCTGCCTAACCAAGGCGTTACCCCCTACTCTGTAGGGTGGGTATAGTTTAGAAATAGTCTAGCATAGCTTAGAGAACAAGTATGCTGGAAAAAATAGTTTTCAATACCTAACATATTTCTAGATAAAAAAACCGGGGACTAGTGCTAGCCCCCCAGCTACTTACTCGGGGGCTACCCCTATACTGGGGGCGTGTAAGAGAGGGGTGCTTATGGCTAGATGTGTAGACGACCCCACGAGCCAAAGCAATAATGAAAAAATTAGCTAGGGGGAAGCC
>JALURH010000183.1 GCA_027017025.1 Thermofilaceae archaeon | reverse complement strand
TTAAAAATGCTAGAGTAGACCTGGAGTATCCAGATATAATCGTGATGATTGTGATTACAAGGAAAACTGTAAGTGTAGGAATCCTATTATGGTCTTTTAGGGGAGATAGATTTTTCTTCAGAAGTCCAGAAAAGAAATACTTCTTTCATCCTAGCTCTCTAACACCAATCTTTACAAATTTTATAATTAATTTAGCTATAGACAGGAAGACAGATATAATGCTTGACCCATTCTGTGGAACAGGCAGTACTTTAATAGAAACCGCTCTACGTGGAATCTATAGTGTTGGAATAGAAATTGATATAGAAAAGGCACATGGAGCTAAGAAAAATCTTATACAATATTCATCGTATCATCTATCGGATGTAATTATAGGGGATGCCCTTTTCTTACCATTGAGAAGAAGATGTATAGACTTCATAGTTACTGATCCACCCTATGGAAGATTATCATCGACTAGAGGACGGTCGTTAAACGAAATTTATAATAAATTTTTGAAAGAAGCATCAAAAGTAGTAAAGAAAAAGAGAAAAGTTGTATTTCTTTCTCCAAACAAAAATATAAATATTGCATCTAAATGCTTAAAAGAAATTTCTAGACTAGAGCATAGAGAACATAAAAGTTTGACCCGTTTAATAAGGGTTTTAGAAAATGAGTGTTGAAATATTTTTTGCAGGCTCTGGTGCAGCTTCCCCATTTAGTAGAAATGAATTACCAGGATTTATAATCAGATATAAGGGTTCACTCTACATATTTGATTGTGGAGAAGGATTTCAGAAAAAATTCTCAAGATTTAAATTAGGTTTTAATAAACCTATGTATCTCTTCATTTCACATCTCCACGGAGACCATTATTTAGGTATCAGACCATTCCTCCAGACTTTATCCCTATCACAACGTTCTTTACCCGTATTCATATATGGTCCCCCCGGATTAAGCGAATACATCTTCTCATATATTCTAAAAGATAAATTAGGTTTTAGAGTTTATATAAAAGAGTTCTGGGAAGAGAAGATTATAAGGATAAATAATGATGTCAGAATTAGTTTTGTTAGGGCAGTACATACATCTACAGCATTTTCATTCATATGGACACAGATAAAGAGAAAAAGATTTGATGTAAAGAAGGCAGAGGCATTGGGTATTCCCCCTGGCCCTTTAAGGAGGAAATTAGTTAGAGGAGAAACAATAGTTTTGAATAATAGGGTTATAAAGCCGGATGATGTCTTATTGGATAACCTGAAACCCATAAAGGTGGTATATAGCGGAGATACAATGCCTAATTACAGATTAGCCTCAAAGGCTAGGGATGCTGATATCTTGATACATGAATCAACATATTCAACGGAAGATTATCTAAAAGCGTATGATACCCTTCATTCAACGGCAAAAGATGCTGCCCAAATCGCAAAGAAAACTAAAACATCTCTATTAGTGTTGTTTCATTATAGTAACAGATACGAAAATATAAGGATCTTAGAGCAAGAAGCTAAAAAATATTTTAGTAGAGTTATTCTTTCAAAGCCTGGGCTTAAAATAACTATCTCTGGAGGAAATCCTAGATTGTTCGTAATCGAAGAATTATTTTAACAATCGCCTGGATCGCTTTCTTCATTCACAGGTTTACCATTTACTGTAGCAGGTGTTAACCAGTTTAGAAAACTTTCTGGGCTACTCGCTTCAATAATTACAGTAATTGAGCCAAGAGGACTTTCCCCATATTCGTAGCTGCAAAAGGATAAATGACCAACATATGCTGCCTGCTTGTTTAGGAAAAATGTGAATGTATTCAGCGTCCGTCCTCTTAGGAGATACTGTCTGGCAGAATCAAGTATCCTTTCTTTCCTCAAAAGATTGTAAAACTTCATTAAACAACTGTAATCATCACATTCTATAACTATTTCCTCAAAATCCCCTACCTGTTCTATTTTATATCTCTGTTCACCAAATATGTTGTACACCGCTTGAAGAACCTTATTTCTGTCCTCAGTTGGCCTAACTTCAACCTTTATCAAGACCTTCATTTTCTAGCACCCTTTTAAGGGTCTTTAAGGATATTTTGAGGAACTCTTCTTTTGTTATATTCTCATTAACTAACATGATATCTGCTAATGCTATCACAGATCCTATACCCATATTTAACTCTCTATAGTCTCTCTCTTTAAATTCCTCCCAGTTTTTCGGATCATCGCTTCTCCCACGTTTATATAATCTCTCAAAACGTGTTTTGGGTGATGCATGAACAGCAACTAAAATAATCTTCCCAATTTCCGTCAAGAAATACTTGAGTTCTTCTATATTCCTTACGCCCTCTATTAGTACTACTTCATCATTCCTCTCCTTTAGCTTATCCATAACCAGTTTTGCTACAATATGTTTCCCCTTTTCTCCCCTGAGTTCTATGGCGAGCTTACCCAGTACATCGCTAGATAAATCTAGCCCTCTCTTTACTGCTTCCTCCCGAACAAAGTTGCCCATAATGTATACTGGAACACCTATCATCCTAGCAGCTTCACTAACTATAGATTTTCCTGATCCGGGCATACCAGTAACCAATATAGCTAATTTCAAGTTTCTCGCCATGGTTATTTTATAATTATATTACTCTAGGATAAAACTGTTTAAATCCCAGTAAAGGTAGTTTAGCAACATATTGAATTAAGATAGATTATGATAAAAACTGGTGAACGTGAAATGGGTATATCGCTAGCAGTAATTGGTGTAGGACGATGGGGTAAAAATCATGTAAGGGTTCTAACCCAGTTACGAAAAACTCTTGTCGATAAAGTCGTTATTGTTGATATTAACCCTAACCGTCTGAAATACATAGTTAAAAAATATCAACCAGATTCGTATTACACTAGTATTGAGGATCTAGTTAAAAGGGAGAAAAATCTTGATGGAGCCATTGTTGCTGTACCAACAGTTTATCACTATAAGGTTGCCTCTATATTAATTGATCATTATCATCTGTTAATTGAAAAACCATTAGCTGCTACAATAGAGGAAGGATATAATCTTGTTAGGAGAGCTCAGGAAAATGATAAAGCAATAGCTGTAGGACATATTGAGAGATTTAATCCTATAGTAAATATAGCATATAATATCATAAAAAAACAAGATGAAAAACCCACGGGCATAGTTGGGGAACGTTTAGGCCCTGGACCGCCAGGTCGAAGTACTCTAAATCTTGGTGTTGCACACGATCTATTAGTACATGATATAGACATCTCTAATCATTTTCTTAATGAGAAACCTGTCTCCGTTATAGCTAGGATAGTTAAGTCTCCCGACTTTCCCTATGAGACAGAAATTATTGCAATATATGAATACCCAGGCGATACCTTCTCTATGCTTAAAGCTAGCTGGCGTACGGCCCCCTTCTATAAGAGAAGATACCTGAAAGTACAGATGGAAACCACCTCCTTAAGCATTAATTATATCCTAAGAACAATAAACATTGAAAAAGGATTAAAGAAGGTGAAAATTAGGAACTCTAGTATAGATTCATTGATGCATTTTGAGGAAAACGGTATAGAAATATCCTATGTACAAAAGGAACCTTTAGTTTTGGAATTGAACGATTTTATAGAAAGTATAAAAAGCGGGAAAAAACCTCAAGTTGATGCCATACTAGGCTACGTTGCACTAAAATGTGTAGAGGAAGCCAGAAGAGCAGCTTTTTCTGGCAGGAAAGTTAATATTAGGTGGGAGGAAATTGACAAAATATTATCCTAGTAACTTAAAAATGTATTTTCTCCGCACCCTATACATTTCTTCTATTCAGTTAGTGAGAAAAGTAAGGATCCCCTTTCCTCTGATTTATTAGTAACTTGATTATTAGTTTCCCTGATCTCTCTACCGTTTATCCCTAGAGGGTCATTCTGTGTATGATAGGGTCATTTAGGGTCGCCTCTAGGGACTTCTACCTCGCCCACAACTCCTTCTTTGGGGCTGTGGGGGCATGGGTGGCGGTCGAGGCCAACGGCACAGCCCTCACATCTAGGAGCTTACGCCCTGCGGGGGCTTGGAGCAATGCTCCCATCACCCTACCTCCAATACAAAAAGATACAGTACACAGTTATATCTGCATCCAGCAACCCCTCCCCCAACCCCCAGGCATAGAGGGGAGAGGCTTATATGTGTTGCTACGATGCTATCTCTCTATGCCTCTCCACACAGCGCCCACTCCCCAGCCCCGATGGATAACCTGCCACGCAGACACCCACCAGGGGGCTGGGGAACAAGCAACTGTAGGAGAAGCCACTTTCCTCCCCCAGCAGGCCTGCATAGCTAGAAGCTCCGGCCACGCAGAACCCCTAGGCTATACAGGCATATAGGGGGAGACACCTAGCCCCCACCCCCAGGGCGGTTCGCTGAGGGGGCGCCACGCACCCCCCGCCCCAAGGATAGGGGCCTAAGTAGCGCTGCCCAACCCTTTTTCTTTTCACTGCTCCCCCATCTCCCCAGCGACCCCCTAGGGGGTTCATTGCTCTGGTCGCAGGGGTTCATCCAAAAATAGTACTAGATAGATATTAAAAACTATTTTGTTTGTTTTTCACCGGCATATATACTTATTCTCCAAGCCCTGCCAGACACCTCTAAACCACACCCACCCTACAGAGTAAGGGGCAACGCCTTGGTTAGGCAGAGAGACCCAAAGCCCAGGAAGACAAGGATAAAACCACACAAAGAAACAATATAACACTAAAATATAGGTTATATTATAACCAATAAAACTAGGAAAGAAGTCAGGGAGTACACATGACGTTAAAAGCGTACTTGCTTGTTAAGACTGTTCCTGGGAAAGAATATGAAATAGCTGTTAAGATTAAGGGCCATAGAGGTGTCCACGATGTTACCGTCACATACGGTTTGTGGGATATGGTAGTTGAAATTAGAGTTGAGAACCTATATGAGCTTGATAAATTAGTTACAAATATTAGGAGCCTAGAGGGTATAGAGCAAACTACAACGTTGCTTGGACACAAGATATAGAGAGTGAGGGTTCATGAACTATAGTAAATTGATGGAAATACCGTATTATATAGCTCTATTTATAAGTGATCCTGTTGAAGGATTTAGGAAAGTCTTATATCACCCTGTATTCCTTACACCATTCATATATGGGATTATTTCTCTAGTACTTAATGTAATACATGTATTAGCTCTTGTAGGAGATGTATACATATTGGAGGATTCTACTCTACGCCCATACCATACTTATATGGTTGACCTCGTAACCTTGTTAATTTTTAGGTTTACAGTACTCATATCCTACTGGTTTGTTTTCTTCGTACTTTTCTGGGTTTTATTACATACCTTTAAGGTTGAAATAGAGGGATTTAGGGTTTTTTCAGCAGCAGGTTTTTACATTACACTTCCTCCCTTAGTAACATATGTCATTATTTCCTTCCTATACATACCTTTGATGAATAGTCCAATAATAGTACTTTACGACTTGAAAATTGGAGTTCCTGAATATTATATTACAGCTGTCTTTTCACATAGGCTATATAAAATTGGTGGTGCCCTACTTTTAACATTAATTAATTCTCTAGTATGGTTTGAAAGATTATGGAGAGTGCTCCTCTCCATACTTTTCTTTAAAGCAGCTGATGTTAAAGATAATTTGAGATGTATATTGGGTGGGGTTATAATAACTCTAGTAGGGATAGTGATGGAAATTTCCTTTGAAATTGTGGGTTTAGCTTAAGACTTAACATTTCATAGGAGAATCATTATCTAGAGATTCATTGTCATAGGGTTTTCCAAAGTTTCTACGTATGTTGGGGTCGTGGGATTCGGGAGATAACTGTAGATAAACTCTTTCGGAAGCCTTTCTTAAAAGTTCTAGTTCCTCCCTATTCGGTGGTTCAAAGAACTCGAAGAATAAAGGTATATCAAGCGATAACTCCCTTAGTTTCTGAATCATTTCCTATGTTATGTGTTTTTGTGTTATAGTGCTTCTTTGTGTGGTTTTATCCTTGTCTTCCTGGGCCTTGGGTCTTTCTGCCTAGCCAGCAAGGCGTTGCCCCTAACGCTGTAGAGTAGGTGTGGTTTAGAGGTGTCTGGCAGAGTTTGGAGAACAAGTATATATGCTGAAAAAGTTTTGGATGAAAAACCCGGGGACCAGTGTTGGCCCTCCAGCTACTTGCTCGGGCACCACCCCTATGCTGGGGGCGTGGAGGTATGTGAGGGAGGGGTGCTTGGGCTAAGATGTGTGGGCGACCCCGCGAGCCCAAAGCAATAATGAAACCACTCAGCTAGGGGGAAGCCCGAACCCACCAAAACCCAGCACCCCCCAGTAAGCAAAACCCCACAAAAAAGCTAACAGCGTTATAGGAGAATAAACAGACTATACTATCCACTCCTTTCTACGGATTTTCTCTGGAATATACGTCTTTGATAGAAATTTGAATCCATGACCGCTTAAAGCTTCTATCTCTACCTTCTCACCCTTCTCTATGAAAAGTTTGAGTTGTTTTAGCCATTCTTTTGATTCCTTAAACCAGGGATAATTCATTAATTCCTTAGCTCTTTTTATGTCCCTATCTGTAGCCTTAATTATGTAGTTTCTCGGGATCTTATATTTCTCTATATCTGTTACAGTAATTCCCAGGAAACGGGCTTCTGGTGTTGCTAATCTTTCACTTTCATAACTGAGAGAAATGGACCCACTTCTATAAACCGAATATATTGCGAAACCATATGCATCACAGTCAGTAAGTATATATACAGGTAATCCAAATTCCTCCCAGAGTCTCCTCACAATCCTTCTTGTTGCCCTATCCGGTTGGCCTTTACCCGTTATTAAAACGGCTCTATTCCTCTTCCAGAACTCCTCTTCATTCAATCTTTCAAAAATAGCATCCTTTTCTACAACAAGTACATAGTCTGCATCAACTTTTAGTATCTCTATTTTATCCACATTAGGAGGAATAGCATACGCTCCACTTCCCATTCTCGAAAGATCAATTTCGTATCCCTTGGATCTTATGATAACATTCCCAACAATTTTTCCTTTAGCATCATGCATTATTCCCATGTGTTCACGTAATAGTCCTGTAGCAACCTCAATATCCTGAATAACAGCATTAGATTCTCTTTGATCATTCCACGTTTCTTCTCTTCTCTTCTTTCCATATTCATCTACGTAGACTATAGTATGTTTTCCTGTGTAATAGAGGTCTCTAATTGTCGGATAATCTCCTTCTCTTCTAGCCTTTACTATTAGGGAAAGCATTAATACTGTCTGCATAAATCTTTTAGATTCACCTATGTCAAAGAATTCTCTAACGGCTTTTCTGGGTCCTAGTCGCAGGATCTTTGCCTTTCTATCCCAAATGGTATTAGAAAATGTTCTTATAGGTATGACTATCTTTGGTTTTTCACCTTCAAGTATTTGGTTAGCAATACTTTTACCGTACTCTTCAAGAATTTTGAGTATCTCTTTTTCATCAACTATTACTAGCCGTTTTTGCCGTGACACCAATTTCCTCACCTTTCCTCACAATACTCCTTCTCCTTAGGTCTTCGTTTAGGAGACTTAACAATTTATTCCTAAATAGTTCTTTGCTATCATTGCCTACTATATATCCTAACGCTCTTGCTACTTCATCTATATATTTTTTAATAGTTACCTCTCTTCTTTTAATTTCGTACATTTTTTCCAATTTACTAAGATATGTTCTCAGTTTTCTTGCTACATCTCTTATAGCGATCTCTATTTCGTGCTCAACTTCGGGTACATCAGCTATAGCCTCTTTTCCCACGCCTTTAAACGGTATTTTTGTTGAACATATATGAGTAACGATCGCTAGGGGGGCAGGGAACTTTATTTTATATATGCTCCAATCTATACTATCTATAACTTTCCGTGAAACATCAACACCTTCATCATATAGAAGGGGCATTCTATTTGCAAAACGTAAAAGTAAAGGAGTGTTTTGGACAGGTATCCTACCTCCATAGGCAACTGCTGCTTCAACAATAAATGGGTGTCCACCGTAAGAAGAAGGAGGTCTTGTGACGGATGCTACGAACTCTGGTTCTAGGATGTTACGTACACCTTCCTCTAATAGCTCAGAACCTAAAGGAGATAGTGTCAATGATCTGGGTCTACGCCATTTGTTATATTCTCTCATTTTCCGAGCTAGCCTTTCCAGGTCAGATAACATTAACTTACTAATGGGAGTATCTGGGTTAAAGCCAGCCCACTTGCAGAAATCTTCTGCAGATTTTTTCCCAACACCCTCAAAGTAAGTAGATAAGAAATCTACTAACGAGATGCTGTTTTCTAGACTCCTTATTGTTGTCTTAAGTATCTCGATGTCTACTCCTCTGGGGTGGTGTTTACCAATTTTGGGGGGTTCCGGCAACTTTCTTGAAGCTCTGGAATAATGCAATCTGGTACCGGGAGCCTTAAAGGAAATAGTAGCATAAGGCGCTATAAGGGCAGTGCGTCTTATGTACTCTTCTATTTTCCTTCGAGCTAAAATCCATGATCCCTCTGTTACTATTCTTACTACAGTTCCATGCCATCTTCTTTTTTTCTTTTTAACATTAAATTTCATGATATGTGGTATATTTTTGCTAATATCTATGAAAATATAATATTCGTAAATAACCCGTGAATCTGGTGTTGAGCTTTTTACATAAATAGGTTTCGCAGTTGTTATCTGTGCATGTAAAACTGCCATTTTTACACCTAGCCCGAATACACCGCGTGTTTGCCTTATTACATACTTTGAACCATAAAATACTCTGCCGAAAACATTTGGAACCTCTGTTATCGGTATTCCTATACCATTGTCTGCGACAGTAATAGTTATGAGTCTTGAATCATTTTCATCCACCTTTATTTCAACATCTATTGTAGGTAGGATACCGTGTGTTTCAGTCGCATCTAGAGAGTTTTCGACAAGTTCTCTTACAGTTTGATAGAGAGCTCTGGCTAGGTTAGAGAAACCTGCTATTTCCCTATTCCTATGGAAAAACTCTGCTGGACTTAAACCTTTGTATTTCTCCACCAGACATCCCTTCATAAACAATGAGCAGTCTATTAAAAAGGTCTTCTTGGTAGAAAATAATAACGATCCAAGGTGTTTATATTAAAAAATTCTTCTAGATCCTAAGATAATTCTTCTTTTTCTTTTACCATTTTTTATGGATAATAATATTAAGATTATCAA
>JALURH010000182.1 GCA_027017025.1 Thermofilaceae archaeon | reverse complement strand
GAAATGTTTATAGGTATTCCGCATCAGCCTACCTCACAGCCCTTAAAGAAACAAAAAACATAATTTAATACAGAAAACTACAAACTAAAGATACAGCCCATAGACATATTCCTCTCCATCATATGTTGCCCCAAACTCTTCCTCCAGAATACCCCTCAAACACTCTCCGAAAGCTTCTCCGCTAATACCCCATCTAGCACCTAATGCATCAATATATCTATGTATGAGCTCAAAACCTCTATTCATACTCTCCCTAAGCTTAACGAGCATAGCCCTCATGTCTATCATGTAGTTCAAGAATCTCGGCGAATTCCTCGTCACGTTTCTCAAGCCGCTTAACTACTTCACTTAGACCTATGGCTCCAGCAACGGCTAGCCTAAATTCTTCATCTATTTTTATGAGCTCCAGAAACTTATGCTTAAGCTCTACTTTATCGGTGCTTAATCGCTAAGCACTGAGTCTACAACTAGCTTCAGGCATTATCCCTTTTTCCCTATAGCACCCAGAGTTTAGGCTACAATCTCTCCACAAATATTTTCTCATACACTTCAAAACTTTATCCCTGGTTAGCCGTTCCCTCACTCCGTATTATTTTGATACAGAGTAGGTCATTGCGGCTGGCTTTGCTCCTAGCCTGACTGTGGGAGTGGGGGGTTGCTGCATGCTATACGTAATTGCTGAGTCCGGCTCCCCTCATCGAACTGGGAGTACATCTAAGGCTCATCCCCCTCGCCATCCTCACTAGGGTCGAAATACAGGTAGATCCATACCCTCAAGAGTTTATAAGCATTTCTTAGGGCTCAAAAAGACACAAAAAAGCCATAATCCGACACAGCTTCATGAAACAGTTTCAACACCCCATTTTATATAATTCTACATAGCTACTAACTTTAGGGAAATATTTAGCAATAGCTATTTTTATGTTATGACCTCAGTAATTTAAAATATAGTAGAGCAGAGCTAGATTAGTCTTAAGGCGTTATTCTATGGGTAGGGAACATAGAGCACCTTGGGGATGTAGGTTCCCAAAAGAGGAGGAGGGGGTCTGTAAACCTGGAATACCCCCGGAAATAGATAGCGAGTATTTTGAAATACTATGTCTCTGTGTACTACAGGCTGGGTTAAATTGGAGGTATATTAGAGATAAATGGAGGGAGATTAGAAAAAGCTTCTACGGCTTTAATCCCAAGATTCTCTCCAAGATTAGTGTGGAGGAACTCTTGGAGAAAGCTTTGATAAAGAATAGGAGGAAGGTGGAGGCAATAATAGATAACGCTAGGAGGTTCCTCGAAATACAGCGAAAATATGGATCATTTAGATCCTATATAGAGGAACTAATAAAGATAGAGGACCAGGAGGCAATAGAGGTGATAGCAAAACAATTCTCGCATATTGGGGAGTACTCTGCAGAGTACTTCCTACATTCAGTTGGGTACTGGATACTGAAAAATAGCGCTAAGTGAGTTGCCGTTCACCCAGACTGTGTCTTCATGTATTGAGTTGTGTTAAATGGTATCTGGCACAGCTGGGTTCATTACGGTCTTCTCGGAGCCACCTATGGGAGCAAGGCTCCCCTTAGGAACTCCGAGGGCACGGCTAGATTTTTAATCTTCTTATTTATAAGCTTTATTAGATACTGCTTAATACAGTTTGATACAGAAAGCCATGAATTAATGTTTCAGCCCTAGGTTTAGTTAGAGGGTTATCCTTAGTCTAGAGATTATTTTCTTTATTTCTTCCTCTACCTCCTGTTTCTCCAGAGTTAAGGGTGGCCTAACGTAGGGCTTGATGGGGGTATTGAGTACCTTGAGAGTGGTCTTGATGGCTGTTGGATAGGATGTAGCTACATCATATATCTTAACAAGTTCTAGTAGATTCTTAAATTCCCTATATGCTTTAGTGAAGTCCCCTTTAATCCATGCATTATAGATCTCTATATGTATCTGTGGAGCAATGTTTGCTAGAGCCATTATACCGCCATCACCACCAATCATTAATGTATATAGGAAGTATTCATCAAGTCCAGTGAGAATAGAGAAGTCCCTTCGAACATCTTTAACGTCTTGAATAAGTTTTCTGAGATAAGACAGATTACTATAGGTGACTTTAGCGCCAACTATATTACTATACTCCTCCGCAAGCTCCACGTAGGTTTCGATAGGAATATTAATTCCTGTCGTAGATGGTATATTATAAACGATTATAGGGAGATCTATTTTCTCAGCTATCCTAGCAAAATGTAGTTTTAATCCTTCTCTACCCACATTGAAGAAGTAGGGTGGGGTTACTATGACTCCATCTACACCTAGATCTTTGAGATTTAACCCCATTTCTATGGAATGCTCCGTGCAGTTTGCGCTAATACCTGGTATCACATAAGCTCTACCAGCTACCTCTTCCATAACGGTTTTTACCAGCTCTACACCCTCCTCGGGTTTGAGGTGGACAAATTCTCCAGTAGTTGAGTATGGGAATATGCCGTGAACTCCTTTCTCTACAAGGCGTCGAATTAGCCACCTCGTAGCTCCAAAATCTATTGAGTAATCATCCTTAAATGGTGTTATAAGAGGCACAATAACACCGTGAAATCTCGAAACCATTCCACCACCTCCTCATCGATATTCCATGATTGCCAAGGAGCAATAAAGATATCAACTAAAAAGTTTTTACAATCAAAAGGACTGCAGAAATTTTCCAAAATTTATTGGATACTGAGTTTAAATATAGTATCTCTAGAATATCTCCTAAACTATATGATAGCTAAGCTGTATGATCATGCTGGAGGGTATCAATATAGCTACTTCTCAGCTCTTACTTCAAATTCGCAAT
Source organism: Thermofilaceae archaeon (assembly GCA_027017025.1). Lineage (GTDB taxonomy): Archaea > Thermoproteota > Thermoprotei > Thermofilales > Thermofilaceae > JALURH01. Next base: position 6,386 of record JALURH010000182.1, on the reverse strand, counting down.
GCGGGTCGCCTATAGCTATACATTTAGTTTCCTTGACTTCTACCTCCCTGCCCCAGAGTTTCGCTAAGAACCCAGCTAGCATTCCCCTGAAGATATGACTATTAGGGTTACTACTTTTCACGCTTAGGCACTCTAGCAGCTCCCTAACCCTTATCCTACAGTACTTTTTGTCAATAAATTCCTCTAGCTTAAATATCCCGCGACCTAGGCTCTCATTATACAAGAGCATGTACTCTAGAGACCTCCTATTATCGTTAAAATATGAGAATATTTTCTCTGCTAAAGCTTCACCAGCCCTAAAGCCCATATGGTACATTATCGCTAACCCACCATCTCCTAGTTCTCTAAGCATGCCGAACAGGTAGTGTATGTCTTCTAGCGTAAAGACAGCTAGCCTTGCTTCACCATGAGTTAATGGTAGATCCAGTACTTCTAGTTGCTTAACGTGGGGTATTAACCTTAGTCTAGATAACATCTCTTCTGGCGTTAGATCAGATTCTGTTAGATCCAGGAAGATAGTTGAGTGGATGAGACGTCTATCGGGGTGGGATTGTACAATACAGCTAAGCATACGTATCCCATGTTTAGAGAAAAATTTGGTGGGCTCAAGAGCATAGTCAGCTACCCCCTCAAGTTTGACACTAACGACCACTATTTTGCGTTCTGGGAAGTACTTCTTCTTAATCATGGAGATAACGTCCGTCTGCATGGAATCGCCAATAATTGTTTCATTTAATTATTCTTTTTGTTTTTGGTGATCACTAAACAGTACCACAGAACCTCCACCACAACATTCCTAAGCCACCAGTATCAGGAATCCTAGAAAATAGTTTAGGATACCTAGTTTCACGCAAACCAGCCACCTATATGTGTTTATGTACACAACTAAAATCGTAGGAAAATGCTTGATCTAATTAATCGCCTATTTGTGAGGGCTCAAAGGAGAATACAGGGTATACCTAGGGTATCTGCCAATCTCTATGAGAAACTAGGGACAAAGTATCTAGAACCTACATATAATTACGTACTGGAGAATCTTATGGGGAAGACCATAGATACTGTGCTGGAGATAGGTTGTGGAACGGGCAAGCTTCTCCTAAAAATACTTGATGTAATGTATCCCAGAGCAATAGTTGGATTAGATATTTCCAGGGCAATGATAGAAATAGCTAAGAAAAACTCGCGGAAGATAGGTAAGTACCCTATGGTAGACCTCATCCTAGCAGACGCACATAAAATACCTATACGACCCCGGAGTATAGACTTAATAATAAGTACTGGGACATTACATCACATAAGAGACCCCGAAACTCTATTCAGGGAGGTAGCTGAGGTATTAAGCAGAGATGGAGAAGCCCTAATATATGAATTCTCCCACGATATAAGCAAAGAAGAACTAAAACAATCATCTAAAAGACTAAGGAGACCCTCTACATTACTTAAGCTTACAGCAACATTACACGGATTACCCAGAAAGGAGTATGAAGAAGGATACATAAAGGAGGCTCTTACAAAAGTAGGAGTAGTGTATGATGTATATTATGAAGGAATAACAACGTTACTCAAAATAAAGACAAGCCCAGAAACAAATAACTCTTAGAGATTTCAGGGACATATTAAATATTTAAAACTTCTAAAGGAGACTACAGAGACTAAAATAATGTATCCTAAGATTAATAGAGAGAGGAAATCATAAGCTCCTTATACTTTGAGAAACAAGGGCTAATCTAAATAGTTATTATTAGAGATTAAATCTAAATAGTTATTATTAGATTTAATGATCCTCATCGATCTCTCCATATACTTCAAACTATTTCTCTTCTTTAGGCTTCTCATAAACCTCCTCAACTTCCTTCATTGTTACATACTTGTTATTAATGAATGTATTATGTAAACCTGGTCCAACACATATATCACATCTAGAAGAACTAGATATCACATTGCCCTCTATAAGGTTATTATTAGATTTAATGATTCTTAAGCCATGTTCTCCACCCCTTATAACGTTCCTCAACACCTTATTGTTACTCGACTCCCTCCAGACAACGATACCATCCGAAAGATTATCTTCAGCAACATTACCCTCTAGTACGCAATGATTTGAGTAATCCAGTCTTATTCCACCAGCATTCCTCCTTACTATACTATTCTTTACCTGGCAGTAATTACAGTTATCAAGCATTACTCCAACAAATTCATTATCCGCAGCACTACAGTTCTCGATAACAATATTCTTTGAGTAAAATAGATATATCCCCCCAGAATTGCTGTTGCTTGTACAGTTCCTCAAAATAGCTTCTACAGTGTTATACAGGAAAATACCATCAATATTATTCTCAGATGAAAAAACGTTTAAAACAATTATTCTAGTTGATTTCTCATCCTCCTCCTTAAATTCCCCAGGTAAGAGATATGTATCCACATCCTTTTCATTACCAACTATAACTAGTCCCGCCCCATTCCCCCTTAGGGTAATATTCTCTAGTCCTGAATCACTAACCGAAGCTAATACTATACCAATCTTCCCACAGTTCTCCACCTTAATATTATTAAGCCACACATCCTTAGAGTCCTTAATATAGATACCAAAGTCAGAACCTCTTATCCTTAAATCTAAGATAGAGACATTTACTGCCTCCATCACATAGATACCATATTCTCCACCCCCTACGAGGAAACCATTCCCATCTATTATCACATTACTAGCACTTACTTTAAGACATACGCCAGTAGATTTTAGATCCGAGGCAATAGAGTAAACCCCTGGAGAACTTATCTCAGTACAGGAATATATCTTAATAACTCTCTCAGCACTTTCTTCAGGAGTTATTCCCCTCCATACATATAGTGTAATTAGTAATGAAAGAATGATCACAGATACAATCAATATAGTTAGAGTTCTCCTCATCGTATAATAACATAGTTTCATTGTTAATTAGTCTTTTTAATACGATTAAACATTAATAATAAATATTGATGATTACTCCGTAATAAAATAAAACTAGCATAAAAATGAAGTTATCTAAGATTGTTTCTTCCAGAGATAACCCTTTAAAATAGTGTAGGTATATCTCGGGAACAATTACAATTAGGTTTTCTAAGAGTTAAAAGAGAAAAATGTAGACATAAGGTAAAATTAGGGTCAGGGGAAGTCTATTCCTAGAGAAAAGGATTAGACAGCAACAGGATCTTTTACAAATAATTAATAAAATATCTAGCAGAACACCTTAGATTTCAGATATAGCGAGCATTTAGTAACAGGAACCAGAATATTCAGGGAATCTTCTCGCATCCCATTATTTCCACCTTTTTCATCACCCTCTTTCCCACGAAGTATGCTTGAATTCACCTCTTTATTATCGAAAAACGACTTTAGATAATGTCGCTATGTTTTTAACATATTTCAGTACATTTATGCATGAAGAGGTGCTTGAATGGAAAGAAACAAGTTTGCTTTATGCTTAATAGCTATTCTCCTCCTTGCCTTCTCCTCTACAATCCTAAGTGTATCTAAGCCTAATGACAAGCTTTTCCCCGAACACCCTATTGCTGACCTCGTAGTTATGACCCCTATGTGGCCCTCAGTTGCGGGTAGCCCAGAATCCTTCAGCTTCGATAATATATTGCCAGGGGGTGTAGCCAGTAATGGCCGCTACCTATACATAGCGGATACATTGAACAACAGGGTCATAGTTTTTGACGCAGAAAAGCTAGAGGTAGTTAGGGTTATTGGGCAGAAAAACGATTACCTTAGGATACCTAGTGACGATAAGTATGGCTTAAATTATCCTACTGGCATAGATGCTGACGAGAAATGGCTATTTATAGCTGATAGAGGTAATTCTAGGCTCGTAGTATACGACTTAGAGACATTTAAGCCAACTATAATTATATTGCCCTATAACGAGATAGTGGATCTAGCCTGGGATGGGAAATGGCTCTACACCACCGTTAAGTTAAATATAGTGGTTATATACACGAATATAAGCCGTATCCTCCACGGGGATTATAGACCTATTGAGAGAAATGAATATATTATCCTGGGGGAGGAGTGGACTAGAGGTTGTTCGAGGACACTTATGAGTGGGCCAGTAGGCTTAGATGTCGATGAGAAATACCTGTATGTTGCTGACAAAGGGAACGATGGGAACAGTAGGGTACTTATCTGGAGGAAGGAGAACCTGAGGGATCATGCACCAGCAGACTATACCCTAGGGTACAGGGATTCTGAATGTAAGATGCCTGTGGAAGACCCCGCTGGTATGCTCCGGGAGACATATGATGTTGCGTCAAACGGGAGATACCTTTTCGTTCAAGACATCAATAGAGTGCTAGTCTTCGATGTAGGTGAGCTTAGGGACGGTGCGTTGGCGAAATACGTTATAGGTAAAGAAGGATTCGACGACTTCACTCCATCCCGTAACCCCACCAAGAAGACATTGGGGGGCCTTCCAAGGGGATTAGCGGCTGACAAAGAATTCCTCTATGTGGTGGAGAAAGATTTCTATGTTCAAGGTATCTTACGCTTTAGCTTAGGTGAGCTTAGAAACGGGATGGAAGCTGACCGTATACTCGGTATTCTCTGGCATAGGAACCCAAAATATGGTTTCGAAATAGTTAATGGTAAGATGTTTGTAGCAGGCCAGGAGTACCTAGGTGTTTTCAACAAAGTTCCAGAGGAGAACTATGCGTACCCAGACTTCTACATTCCCGTAGGTGCAGTTGAGGTTAGTAGTGATGGAAACCATCTCTGCGTGATAGCTAAGAGCGGAGAGATAACGATATTTAATAAACTACCTGGTGAGGGCGATAAACCAGATGTGGTTATAAATATCCCCGGGGTGACTGGTGGTGGCGCAGCGTCCGGAATCTCGTGTAGAGACGGGAGACTAGCGGCGACTAACTCATTCTGGGATCAAAGCAAGATCTTGGTCTGGAAATCTATTCCCACGAGAGATAATCAGCCGCCAGACGTAGTTTTAACCGAATTCAATGGGGAACGTATCTATGAGCCATTTAACGTCTACATCTACAAGAATATCTTGTTTGTAGGGCTACATCAGGGATCGAAGGTTCTGGTATATAAGGATATAGATAAGTTAACGAGTAGCTCTAATCCAGACCTTATATTGGGGGAAGATGAAGGGCTGCATGGAGGGATCCACGACATCTACTATGACGGAAAATACCTATTTATATCAACTGGCTCAGGTATATACATCTACCATGGTCTACCAGAAACACCCAGGGAGGCTGACGAAGTTATAGCCGAAGTTTATGCAGGCGATATGAATCTTAGGCTCGATCCCTGGGGCATATATTTCGATGGAGAGAACCTCTGGGTCTTCAACGGTTGCTCAGAGCATTACTCCTTTATAATTAGGATACCGAGATCTAAGACTGAGCCAGTACATCCAGACAAACTCATTAGAGACGACTTCAAGGAGTATCTAGGGAAGGGTAGCGAGATACTAAGCCAGTGCTTGGATCTACTTGCCTCAGGGTTGCCCCCAGAGGAGGTTTATAGCCGCATTATAGACGAGATACCTGGATTCCTAAGAATATTCTGGGAGATTAATTACCTAATGTCTCTACTAGAGGAGACTCCTCCGCCGGAGGAAAAGCCGGAGAAAAGCCGTAAAGCCCCCACAGAGTTGCCGGAGAGCTATGATGAGCTAGCTAAGGTATACCTTGAATTACTCAGTAAGTACGAGGAACTAGGATCAACCTACAGGTCGCTGGAGGAGGAGTATATGAAATTGAAGGAAGATTATGGATCACTAAAACAGAGTTATAGTGAATCTCTCAGCCAGCTAGAAGCATTGAAGCAGGAAAACAAGGCTATCGCCGAAGAGCTGAAGGCGGTGAAAAACGAGTTATCTCTCTATAGGAAACTGACGTATATACTTGCTGTATTAACCGTAGTTTTAGCTACGGCTTTACTACTTACACTGAGGAAACTAAAACAAGAGTAGCATAGCAATGAAGCCCAGCTCCCACCACGGGAATACTAGCAGTTAAGGCACACACCTCATGGAAGGACGGTAAGCGACTCACAGGCCATAAAGAGCCCAGAGAAAGCTAGGGGAGAAGCTAGAAGGGTTTTACAAACTAGCTAGGAGAGTACAGTGATCCTCTAGGGTTTCTCGAATATGTCCCTTAAAGTATATAACTTAGTATTCTCGAGTTCCCTCCCCAACTCATCTATACCCACTATTTCCCTAGCCACAACCACGTACATCTCCCTCCTATCACTCCCTCCCCAGTCTATGAAAGCAGCTTTCCGCCTCAACCCTCTGACAACATTTTTTACATCCCTCTCGTCAAGCCTAGACCATTTAACCTCGCCAACTAGGAGCAGTTTCTTCTCCTCGCTAACCGCTACT
>JALURH010000181.1 GCA_027017025.1 Thermofilaceae archaeon | reverse complement strand
ATATTAGCGATGCATGGACACGAGCAGAAACTAGGCATGGAACCCCAATAGTCTTGGTAATAGATGGGAGATATCTCAGTGAAAAAAGATTACTGTACAAAGCTAGTGATACCGTATTTCTTGCACCCTATGTTACACCAGAAGCTATAGTTAGGGTATTGAGAAAAAAGTAGAGTTCTCCCCCCAGGCAACTTTTCTATTATATATAAAGAAAAATTGTATACTTTTACTCTATTTTTCTTGATAAGTTTATAAATGTATGTTCTCAGAACGTCTTGTAATGATACTTGAGTATGATCGTGGTACACTCTTGCTACGTGGCACCAAAACTGCTCCCTCATATTTTAGATATGATAATAGGGTTGGAGCATTTAGGGCTCTAGCAATATACTATCAGCGTGTGCTAAGAGAGCTGAGAGATGTGGAAGATAGAGTCCTTGATCTAGTTGGGCCTTGTAACTATGAATCTAAGGACCTTAACCTAAGGAAGTACCAGCATGAAGCATACGCTAACTGGACTAGACATAATAAAAGAGGTATTGTGGTTCTACCTACTGGTGCTGGTAAAACTAGAGTCGCTATATATGCTATACAGAGATTATCCGCTCCAACACTAGTGGTAGTACCTACACTAGAGTTGATGAACCAGTGGGCTAGAAGTGTCGCACGCTACCTAGGTGTAAACCCCTCATTTTATGGGGGAGGTAAGAAAGAGATATCCTGTATCACTATTGCGACTTACGATTCAGCATACATTAACATCGAGAAACTAGGAAATAGGTTCCTCTTAATGGTTTTCGACGAGGTACATCATCTCCCAAGTCCAGGATATAGGCAGATAGCTGAGCTCTCAGCTTCTCCCTATAGGCTGGGTTTAACCGCTACACCAGAGAGGGAGGATAACTTGCATACCTTGCTTGATTTCCTTGTTGGACCTATTGTTTATAGAAAAACTCCTAGGGAGCTTTCAGGCAAATATCTCGCTGAGTTTGATATTAAAGTTATACGTGTTAAACTCAATGAAGAAGATAGAAAGAGATATGAAATGCTATACCAGAGGTATAAATCTCTTGCGGAGAAAGCGGGTATAAGAATATCTAGTCTAGAAGATTTCCAGAAACTAATAATGGCTACTGGACTGAGTATGGAAGCACGCGAGGCTTTGGTTGCTTGGAGGGAGGCTAGAGAAATCGCTATGAGTACCTCAAAGAAGATAGAGGTTTTAGCGGATATACTCAGTAGGCATAGACATGATAGAGTTTTGATATTTGCTGAAAGCAACGATGTTGTAAGGGAAATATCTAAGCGCTTTTTGATACCAGAGATATCGTATAAGATAGATTCCGAGGAGAGGAGAATGATCCTCGATGCCTTCAAGAAAGGAGATATTAGGGCTATTGTAACTAGTCGGGTACTTGAGGAAGGCGTAGATGTACCGCAAGCGAACGTAGGGGTTATTCTCAGTGGTACAGGTAGTAAGAGACAATTCATTCAGAGACTGGGTAGAATTTTGAGACCTATGTATGGTAAGAGAGCTATTTTATATGAAATAGTTACCTCAGGTACTGTTGAGAGCAGAGTTTCAAGGAAGAGAAGAAAAGGTGTAGATAGGTAATGCTTCCATCAGATCTATTAAGGGTTAGAATAAGGCGTGGTTTAATCCAGCCTCTTTACTCCCATTTTAGTTGGGAGGATATCTATATTGCTGAGAGATTAATAGAGGTCTTTCAGGATCACGTAGGGGAGAAGAGGGGTATTATTGAGGAGGAGCTCGCGGAGGTAGAGAAGCATGCTTTCTCTATAGGTCTCCACCCCAAATTCACTCGGGGTCTTATACATCTCTTAAATCGTAGGGCAATCTTCGAGAAGCCTAAGACAAGGATTAAACCGATTAAAGCTAGGTTGGAGGTGTTTTATGAAGCTGGGAGAAACTATGGTATAGTGGTTAGCGAGGAGGAGAGGAGAAGTATCCTCGAGAGAGTCTCCAGCAAATTTGGGTTAAGTGTTGAAGAGCTATGGTCTATATTCTCCTCGGTATACGAGGAGGAAGATATTCTGAGAGACTTTAAGCCGATGGATGCGGTAGATTTGTTAAAGGAATATAACCTATCTCTAACCCAAACCTTACTCTTTAAAGCATTGAAACTGAATATTGCCGCTAGCTTTACTGGTACACAGGCAAAAATTTTTCTATTCAACGTCAAGAGGCTGGGGCTAATGTATGAGGCTTCAGTATCCCCTAGTGGTATCTTACTTCGGGTAGACGGCCCCCTAACGGCTATTAGGCAAACAGAGCGCTACGGTACAAGACTTGCTAGGTTAATACCATATGTTTTCTCAGCCAAAGGGTGGAGTATTACAGCTGAGATAAAGAGGAAAAGGATCTATGTGTTCAGGCTAGATTCAACCAAGTCTAGTCTATTCCCGAGAGTTGAGTTAAGGTATGAGGAGTACGATAGTAGCGTTGAAGAAGACTTCGCTAGGAGGTGGTCTAGGGTAGGGAGCGGTTGGGCGATTGTGAGGGAGCCTGAGCCTCTCGTAGTTAGGGGAAGAGTGTTTGTCCCAGATTTCGTGTTCAAGAAAGACGGTAAAACTATTTATATGGAGGTTGTAGGTTTCTGGACAAAAGACTATCTCGAGAGGAAAATAAGGAAACTTAAGGAACTCAAGGAGGTAGATATTATACTTGCTGTAAATAAAGAGCTGTCCTGCTCTGACCTAGAGAGAATTAGGCATCACGTCATATGGTATAGGAGGAGGATCCCAGTGGATGAAGTCTACAGGTACCTTAGGAGATACGAAAATAAGGTGGAGAGATGCAGAAGAAAACTAGGTGAGCTGTCGCAAGAAGTCTTAAGCTACCTAAATAGTATTAAGGAGGCTCCACTCACAGAGGTTGCGGGGAAGTTAAGGGAGTATGGCTTATCCGAGGAAGAGATCTATGTAGCTATATTAGCCTCTGGCTTAAAGATAATTTGGAAAGGGATAGACCCTGAGAAAGCTGTTGTCTGCAGGTAGTTAAATGTTTTATCTAGTTTGTACTTTAATACTTGATGGAAGAAAGTTACATAGATCTCCTACATAGAGCTACGGAATATGCACATAGTTTAGGGGTTAAGTATATTGACATTAGGCTAGAAGATAGATTTAGTACAAATGTATCCATAAGGAAGAAATATTCCGAGGAGGCATTAACTACGCATACCGTAGGCGCTGGTGTACGTGTCCTCTACGATGGTGCATGGGGTTTCTCCTCAGTAGAAGTTATATCCTCTGAGAGCCTAATCAGCGCTGTAAAAGATGCTTTGGGAATGGCTCGTTCTATAAGCCTTAGCAAGAAAAAGGCTTCACACATAGCTTCTAGCGAAGCATATAGGGAATACGTTAAGGCTGATGTGAAGAAAAACCCGCTCGACGTGTCTCTAGAGGAGAAAGTTCGTATGGCTATTGAAGTAGATAAAATAGTTCTCGAGAAAGAGGAGATTAAGGATGATCGAATAAGGTATAGCGAAGGGGTTTACAAGAAGTTCTTCGTTAATAGTGAGGGAACTGAGATAGTGATTGAGGGAACACAAATCCTGTTGTCGATTTACGTTGCCGCTGAACGTGGAGGAGTAATAACTCCAGCGTACGATAGGATAAGTAAGACAGCTGGTTTTGAGGCTTTTGACATGAAGGATCCATTTGAGCTAGCTAGAGAGGTTTCGGCTAGGGCTGTTAGATTACTTGATGCTACAGTACCTAAGGGTGGTTTAGCTACAGCTGTACTTGATCACGATCTACTTGGGTTAATAGTCCATGAAGCTTTCGGTCATACAGCTGAAGCCGACCTTGTTATGAGTGGTACTGTGCTTACAGGTAAGATTGGACAACAGGTTGCATCGCCTCTCGTAACTATAATTGATAGCCCAGGTCCTAGCTATGCTTTTGGATGGGTACCATACGATGATGAAGGAGTTAAGGCCAGGGATGTTATAATTGTTGAAAAGGGGATACTTAAGGAGTTCATGCATACTAGGGAGACTGCAGCAGAGATGGGGGCTAGTCCCACAGGTAACGGTAGAGCTCAAGACTATAGACATGGTCCCCTAGTTAGGATGAGAAATACGTATATGGCTCCGGGTGACTGGGATCCTGAAGAAATTATCCAAGAAACTAGGGATGGATTTTACCTTAAAGGTGGTTTACATGGACAAGCAGACTCCAATGGAGAATTTATGTTTGCTGTTCAAGAAGCATGGAAAATAGAGAATGGCAAGCTGGTGAAGCCGTATAGAGGAGTTACTGTATCGGGTTTAGCTATTGATGTACTTAGGAGCGTGGATGCTGTAGGTAAGGACTTGAAGATAGATTCTCCAGGTTTCTGTGGGAAAGGACAGTGGGTTCCAGTAGACGGGGGTGGTCCACATATCAGGTGTAAGATAATTGTGGGAGGTGGTATGCGTTGAGTGAGCAGTATATTGAGAAAGCATTGAGTAAGGCGGCAGAACTGGGGGTTAGTGATATACATATTGCTTTGACTAGCTCCAAGTCTTATAGAGTTGAGATAGAGAATGATGAAGTTAAGAGAGCTAATACGGTAGTTTCAAGGAGATTTGTTGTAACAGTCGTAGTTGACAAGAAAATTGGTAGTGCCTTAACATCATTAATTGATGAAAAAAGCATATTATCTACCGTAGAGAAAGCATATCGACTCGCTCGCTCATCAACGCCTAATAAATATTGGTCTGGACTACCTAATCCCAAACCCTTGCCTAAAGTTGGTGGATTATTTGATAACAAGATAGTTAATCTAGAGGCAGGAGATATTGTCAACGTAGCTAGGGGAATGCTGGAGACGGCCCTAGCATATGATGAACGAGTTTCTGTTTCCGATGGAGTAGTTGAGGCAAGCATAAGAGAGGTTACTATAGGCAACAATAGAGGCTTCCTCGGGAATGAAAAATATACTTCAATTTCCGCCTATCTCTCCGCGGTTGCTAAGGAGAAAGGCGAGATAGGAAGTTACTCGTTTGCTGGAGACGCCTCAAGGAAGTATGATATAGATTTCGATGAGCTAGGTAGGAAGGCAGCTAAACTAGCTATAGAGTCTCTTGGTGCTAGGCCCATTGAGAGATTTACTGGTACACTTATTCTTGACTATGACGTTGCATCAAGTATTTTCTTAGCTCTCTCTGGAGCCTATAATGGAGAGAACATTTGGAAAGGTAGTAGTCCGCTGAGAGACAAAATAGGTGAGGAAATAGCTGTTACTAAATTGACGATATACGATGATGGAATACTGGAGGGAGGATTAAATTCATCTAGATTTGACTATGAGGGTAGCCCTCGTCAGAGAACGACCATAATAGAGAATGGGGTCTTGAAGAACTTTATATTTAATACATATGTTGCTAGAATACTCGACAAAGAACCTACTGGAAATGCTGCCAACCTACTGTCTGTTTCACCAACAAATACCGTCGTAGGGAGAGGAGATATGGATGAGGATGAAATATTTAGTGAAGTAAAGCGGGGAGTATATATTAGAAGGTTTTCCGGAGATATAAGGTTTCAGGATGGTGTAGTTTCTGGTGTAGCGAAACAAGCATTCTACATAGAGAATGGCGAGAAAAAATATCCCGTTAAAGAATGTATGCTGTCTGGAAACCTCTATGAGATGCTTAAAAACATATCTGGGATAAGCAAGAAAATTGAGCGTAGATTTGGTACCTACGTCCCTATGGTTAGCGTAGAGAATATAGCTTTTGTAGGCAAATAATAAACCATCTTTTTATACTCTGGTATGAGCTAATTTAGAGCTATGGAATGTATATTTTGTAGAATAATTAAAGGTCTAGAGAAAGCATATTTCGTATACCGAGATAATATTGTTGTAGCTTTCCTGGATAAATTCCCCGTAGCACGCGGTCACACCCTCGTAGTCACTAGGGAACATTTCAAGAATATCTTAGATGTGCCTGAAGAAGCTCTAGAGCGTGTTACTAGAGTTGCTAAGTGGGTATCTATTGCACAAGTAAGGGAGTTAGGTGCTAGAGCTATAAAACTTGTAATGAATAATGGTAGACTAGCTGGACAAGAGATAATGCACCTACACATACACGTAATACCATTTTATACTACTGCGCAGCACCGAAGAACATACCTCAGAGATAAGGAGGGGGAAGAAATTAGTAGGGCTTTAAGGAGATATATCTCCTCTTTTCTTGTGACTAGCAAGGATGTGGTAGAGACAGGCTAATGCATACAGTTTTTTCCTAGAGTCATCTATCTTATTGATATATTCTATTGCTTCCTCAAATCCCCCAGCAACAACATACGACTTAATTAACTCCCTGATAACATAGTCTGGGAGACTCCTTAAATCTAATTCTTCCCCTATCTCCCTTAGCATAGGTAAATACTCTCCAACACTTTCTCCAAGATATGTCTTAGCTTCAATCAGTTGTGTAAGTATAATTATATAGGAAAATGTGCCCTCAAAATACTTGAGTTCCTCCTCTACTCTCTCGACTAGAACCCGGGGGCTAAAACCTACTTTTGCCGCTGAGTACACCAAGTGTATAAGTGATAATACTTTATCAACACTGGGGTACTCTATCCTATCAATAAGATCTAATGTATAGGTGAAGACTTCCTCTAGCTTATCGTCATTATTTGTTCTCTCAAGTAGTTCAGTGAGAGCTAGGACACGGTTCTCCAGAGAAAAGATCTTATCCACTAAGCTGAGTGCTCGCTCCAACTCACCTATATATGCATAGCTACTTACTACCCTAGCTAAGACAAGGTCGTGCTCCCCAGATTTTCTCTCACATAACACTTTATCTAAGAAACTATCTATCCTATCTAAAACTTTCTCTACCTTAAGTCCATGATATGAATAGATTTCGGCTAATCTAGCTAAAACCACCGCTAGATGAGAGTAATTACTTATTTCCTCCATGGATCTCTCCACCCTATCGCTAATTTCGCCTAAAATATTCTCGGGAATTGGTTGCATCGCTATATCCAGTAGGGTTAAAACCCTGTAGAACATACTACTAATGTTCCCCGCAACCTCCAGTGCCTTATCATGTAGCCCCAGCTTGGTGTAGGTTCTTGATAGCAGAGATAGAATACGGTCCCTAGCGTCTTCATCTTGGATAACCCTAGATTTATCAAAGATTCTCTCTAACCCCTCTTCTATCCTATAACTGTTCTTTGTCGTAGTAACCCACACCCATATAGAGTATTCTTTGATAAAATTGTCTTCATCTATTAGTTAACAAATATTACCATAGTATTACTATGGTAATGAAAACATATCACCGTAGTTAGCTATGCTAAGGCTCATACTGGCTTATTTCTTGAAAGAATTGTGAATAACGTTGTACCTATAGTTAGGTAGACTATGGCTGTATATGTGAAAGCTAAGAGAGGGTTCTCTACTGAAAATAGGATTAAGAAAGTAGCTACCATCAATAGAATGTAGTAGAACATAACTGCTACTCCGTATCTAGCTCTAGAGATCGATCCCTCTGTCCAATCAGATGGAGCCTCCGGTAGCTGCCTCACTACTAGAGCTGAGAGAGCTATACCGGTTGAGAAAGATGCTATTAAGACAAAGATAGCACCAACTGTGGAGATAAGTATATCTGTAGAGAGATATAGGCTTAGAGCGAATACTATAGCAGCTCCAGGTAACGTTAAGAAACATGTCTCGACGGTCTTAACTATAGCAAGTTTCCTCCTAGAAATAGGTAGGGTATAGAGTACGTGGGCCCCACTCCCCTCTATAAAGAATAGTGTACTCACAGTTGTTCCAGAGAAAAGGCCTAACATAGCACCTATCGTTGTTAAAACAAAACTAGGCACCTTCCCCGGGGGATTAGAGAAGTAGCCTGGGAGAAACATTAATATAGGTATAACAAGCAGGTATAGGATGTTAGCTAGCCTCCTAGGCTCCCTACTAATGAGCCTAATGTCCTTCAATACAAATCCCTCCAGCATCCCCCTAGGCTTAACCTTAATAGTTTTAACCTCTTTCTCCAAAGCTTTAGGCGCCCTAGTGGGCTGTATTTTATACTCTAGCATTAAGAGCTCCCGAAGCTTTAGCGAAGCTATTCTATAGGAGAGATATATTATCACTATTGAAGTAGTTGCCGAGATAATCCCCCCGAGAATATTCTTGTATACCAGGGTTAATCCTATAAACGGGATCATCGCCATCCAGTCAGGTATCTCCCCCCCAATCACTGGTGTAATGTATCTCACTAGAGAGGATCCTGCATAGAATAAAATGAATACCAATAGCCATGCTACAGCTGAAATAAGTCTTAGAATACTTCTCTTTTTTACTAGTGGAGAAAAAGTCCCTATAGCTATACCTACCGAGTAGCTCAGGAAGAGTACCAGGAACCCGCTAACTATGCCCATTACTGGTTGTATAATAGGTAAATACCCCATATAGGAGTAATATATAGCTAGTATCATACCTGGAAGAAAGATGAAAACTGCGGAGAGACCACCCCAGTACAACAGCAATGCTTGGATATAGGCCGATAATACATCTTCTTCCCTAAGTGGCAGTATTCTCAGTATTCCAACAAGCCTCTCGTTAATGAATGTTGAAGTAAAGGTTACTGAGGATAGTAGTGCTATAAATAACTCAAATAGTATGAGTAACATCGATATCTCAATAAAAATATTCTCGAGGTCTCCGCCACCGCTAGTCATTAACACAGGGACAGTTATAATAAGAGAAAGAAAAGTGAAGAATAGTGAGGTTAGAATATTTGATCTAAAGGCTGAGGGCGTAGTTACCTCCTTCCTACCCAGGAAACTGAAGTGTCTATAGCCGCTACGACTCGACCTATAGGCTACCTCCCTAGCCAATAGCTTAGCTAGCCTGCTTGGATTCAAAAGCCCTCCCCCAATTACCTATATAGCTCCTTTATTAACTCCTCATACTCCCCTGTGTACCCAGTTACCTCTAGGAAAACCTCCTCCAGCTCTTTAGCCCCAAAAATTTCCTTCAGCTCCCCAGGTTTCCCCTCAGCAACTATGCTCCCCTCATGTATTATTAGGATACGGTCTGCTATTGCCTCAGCTATAGGCAATACGTGTGTTGAAACGAGAATAGCTGAGTTACGCCTAGTTTTCTCTCTAAGCCACGTTTTAACTAAACGAGCAGTTGCTGGGTCTAGACCCGAAAAAACTTCATCTAATATAAGTATAGAGGGGTCTCTGAGAAAAAGCGTCGCCAATAGAGTTTTCCTCTTATTCCCATGACTTAACTCGCCAATAAATTTACCTACATGCTGTCTAAGCCCTAAGA
>JALURH010000180.1 GCA_027017025.1 Thermofilaceae archaeon | reverse complement strand
GGCCAGAAAGAATAATACAAATAGCTAGGTACAGAGGACAAGACCCAGAAAAAACACTAGAAAACATAATATACGCAAGAGCATACAACAGCGACCACCAAATGCTACTTGTTGATGAAGCAAAAAAGTATATAGAGAAATACAATATCAAGTTAATCGTCGTTGATAGCTTAATAAATCATTTTAGAGCTGAGTATCCTGGGAGAGAAAACTTAGCTGCAAGACAACAAAAATTAAATAAACATATAAGCCAGCTTCATAGACTTGCAAGCTTATATGACATTGCAGTAGTGGTAACAAATCAAGTAATGTCTGCCCCAGACATTTTCTTTGGTAATCCTCTTCGTCCAGCTGGAGGAAATATAATGGCTCATGGATGCACTTATAGAATATGGTTAAGAAAGGGTAAAGAGGGTAAGAGAATAGCAAGAATCATTGATAGCCCTAAGCATGCAGAAAGGGAGGCGGTTTTCGTAATTACCGAGGAAGGAGTAGTGGATTTATGATTTAAGAGAGCTGTTAATGCGACCTGTAAGCTAAATATCTTCAGATCATTATAGAAGCTATTCTTAATTATATCCCTTTCACTTTATTTTATGTTTACACATGGCGTGCAGGTGGAGATGTTGGACCAGCTTAGAATACTAGCAATGTCAGATATACATGGCAAAGAAGATATTGTGGATGAATTTATTAGATGGATAAAAAATGATGAGGAAACATATGATATAGTTGTTGTAGCAGGTGATATCGGTAATCCCCAAAGAAAGGGGTCAATGTGTAAAATTCTTTCGAAGTTAGCTCTAAAGCTTGGGAAAAAGGTAATTTATGTTAGAGGAAACTGGGATATTGAAGCTGCATGTAAAGATGAGCCCCATAAAATAATTGACCTCGAAAGGTCGGGACCATATAAATTTGGTCCATTCACGCTCATAGGACATGGAAGAAGAGTAAAGCCATATACACTAGGAGATTATGGTATAAGGATTTTGATTACACATTACCCACCTTACAGTATAATGGATAAAGGAAAGAAGATTGATAATTACCATCAGAGTCTTCATGCAGGAATCATTGAAATTAACTATCTTTTAAATCATTATAACCCCTTAGTCCATATATTTGGCCATAGTCACTCATTTGGAGGAATAGACTTAGACCTCAATGGAATTAGGTATATCAATGTTGCTAGACTTGATAGAACTACTAGGGATGGAAAACCTATAGGAAACTATGCAATTATAACCCTTACAAATAAAGGGAAAATAAGTATTCAGTGGAAATTTATCAATGGAATATGGAAAAAATGTAATGGATGCGGAAAAACAGTACATATACCACAGAGCTGGAGTTTATGTCGTAAATGTGCACACAAAAATGATTTAAGATTTTCGCGGTTGGATCCAGCTATGTCAAGGATTCGGCTTGAGATAAAAGATCCACTTTCCAGTAAGATATTTCTAAGAAAAATCTTGCAAATACCTATACATACATTAAAAGATCAGACTTCATATGAAGACTTTATAGATGAAATTATAGTGCGGGAAACGAAAACTGTTCTAAGTCTTAATCATATAAAAGTTATAGAGTTATCTAAGGATAAAATAATAGAATTTTATGGAAATAAAAATCAAGAAATGCTAGTACCATTCAGTGAGTACCTATTTTCATGTAATGAGGAAATTGCTGGCAGAAGGCTATGTGCATTAATGAAACTTCTATCGCTAGACAAACGGGTTCACCTATTTTGGGGACTACAACCACTAAAGGGATTAGATGGAAACTATGAACTGAAAGAGGAATACGTGGTATTAAATGAAAACATAATATGCTCTAACCCTAGGATACCAATAATGCTACGAAGTGTTGGATTTAGACCTATAGTATATTCAAAAAAGGCGATTAAATGATAGTTAGAGAAGAAGTTAAGGGAGAGCTTCTTAGAAAAGTAGCACATGTACTTTTCTGTTTTACGCTTTTAATACCCTATATTGGTATTATATCGATTCCGCCTCTAATATATTATACTATACTAGCTATACTAGCAGCACTAATTAATGGAATAATAGTAAAAAAACCGCTTCTAAGCAAAGAATTAGTTAATTTCTTTGAGAATAGAAGAAAAAAGACTATCGAGACTATATTGTATACAACGCCACAACCCTTTAAGCATGTTATAGAAGAGAGTTTATTCAGGCTTGAGCAACTAGTTCAGGAACAAATAAAGAGGATGGAGAGAGAATATGAGAAAAAGGGAGGATACATAGGTATTGTCCATGGGATAATAGGTGTCTTGACATCTGCCATATTATTTAATGATTACACAATTTACGGGATAATAGCGTTAACAGTCATAGATCCTATAGCTGCTACTATAGGAATCCTATATGGCAGGATAAGACTACCGCTAGCTCAAGGAAGTCTTGAAGGAACATTAGCAGCTATAATAGGGCTAACGTTTATTCTAACTATTCTAGATGTTAATCCCGAGGTAGCAATATTAATATCATTTTTTGCTTCACTTACAGAACTCTTCTCCATAGAAGATAACTTGACAATTCCTCTAGTAGCGTCTCTCTCTGCATACCTTTTATCAGCACCAAGACTTTAGCAAGAGATATGAATTATAAAAATGTGGAGCCCCGGCCGGGATTTGAACCCGGGTCCTGCGGCTCTCTCGGAACCCCTCCTATCCGTTACCTACCATACAAGGCCGCCGCCCTACCTTCTAGGACGCGATTATCGCGTCTGGCTAGGCCACCGGGGCTCTTTTCTTTTAAACGGGCTCTATATCATTACCCGTTTTTTGTTAGATTAGTCTCTTCTGATGTATATGTCTACTCGGAAAGTTATTTGTTTTTCGCTTATCTATGATTTTAGCACAAAGAATTTTCCAGAGTTTTAGGGATATACTCTTCGTATTGTTCTCGGAAATGGTATAGTGTCAATAATGTGGTCTATACCTGTTATCCACATTACTAATCTATCCATTCCTAACCCAAATCCTGCATGAGGTACACTGCCATACTTTCTTAAATCTATGTACCATTGATAGTCCTCTGGCTTTAATCCAAACCTCTTTATTTTAGCTATAAGATCCCTCTCTTTCTCTATCCTTTCTCCCCCTCCTATTATTTCTCCGTAGCCTTCTGGAGCTAATAAGTCTGCTGAAAGCGTTACTTCAGGTCTATTGGGATTATTTTTGTGGTAGAAGGCCTTAGCTTTTTCGGGGAAATTATAGATGAATACAGGTTTATCAAACTGCTTCGTTAGCACCCTCTCTTCATCTGCTCCAAAATCTTCTCCCCAAGGTACCTTATACCCACTTTCCTCGAGGATATTGAGTGCCTCATCATAGGATATCCTGTAGAACGGTGGATACACGTTCTCTAATGCATTAATGTTTCTTCCAAGGAATTTCAGTTCTTCATAATTTTCTTCTAAAGTCTTATTAACAATATATGTTATCAACTCCTCCTCTACCTTCATGATATCGTTTAACCCGCTCCAAGCTAACTCGGCTTCTGCGTGCCAAAACTCTGTTAAATGACGCCTTGTACGTGATTTCTCTGCCCTAAATGATGGGGCTATAGTATATACTTTCTCTAGGCTATATATTAAGGCCTCGAGGTAGAACTGGGATGATTGTGTAAGGTATACAGTGCTCCCATCTACATATTTTACCTCGAAAAGTGTTGCTCCCCCCTCAACGGCGGCTGTTATAAACATTGGGCAATGTACTTCATAATAACCGTTTTTACGGAAAAAGTCATGTACCGCCTTAAATATAGTGTCTCTTATTTTGAATATTGTCGTCAGCCTTCTGCTTCTTATGGAAAGGTGTCTTATATCTAAGAGGAATTCTCGTGAAGCATCCTTTGTTATTGGAAATGCCTCGGATTTACCGATTACCTCTATATAATCTGCAGTTATCTCCTTCCCACCAGGAGCTCTCTTGTCCGACCTTACTATTCCCGAGATAATGACCGAGGACTCTATACCGACCTTTTTAGCCTTTAAAGTCATAGGGTGATTAAAAACAGTCTGTATTATACCTGTGGAGTCCCTGACGACTATAAATATTTTTTCTCCAAGATCTCTCCTCCTGTAAACCCATCCTCTTACAGTCACCTGTGTACCATCATCTATCTTAAATACTTCTCTTATTGGTGTTATACCTGTGGCCAATTTTATCCCCATACAAGTAAAGGCTTTAGTCACAAAACATTTACTAAAGATGTATTTGAGATTTCACCCCAAGACCATGTATTTTAGAGGATTAAAGTTATATATCCCCTCAAATTGCTTTCCTCCAAGAGCTACAGTATCTACATCTTTACTAGCTAATGCACTGGAAGTTTTTATCAGAAAACATAGAGGCCCACTCCTAGATATTGGTTCAAGTGTTGGTCAACTACCTCTTCTAGCAGCAAAGGCTGGCATTTTTTCTGTAGGTTGCGAAATCGATGTTTGTTGCCTTAAAGCTTCAAGAATAAACGCTCTTATCAATGATGTATATACATATTATGCACCCGTGGCTTGCTGGGGAGCTTCTTGTTTTCGCGATAACTGTTTCGGCATTATTGTAATTAATCCCCCTTTCCTTCCTTTAGATCCCTCTGAGCAAGTGGATTTAGCAATATGTGGGGGAGGTGATCTATCTCTTACTAAGAGACTTTTGGAATCCAGCATACCTATACTCAAGGAGAAGGGAATATTACTATATACTTTATCCAGTTTTGCTACTCGTATAATTCTCCCTAGATCAAAAATTCTTAAAAAAAGATGGGGATTATTTGATCATATCTTTGTTTTAATGTTTAAAAAGCTAGACCAAAGGTCGTCCCCGCCTTCTCACAAACCTGGCATACAACTTTAGCGCCAAAGCCTTCTCTAGAATAAAAGACGCTCTTGTTCTTGACAAGATTTTATTGTTATTTCCGCAGTAAGGACTATATATACATCTTGGACAACCATCCTCACATTCACATCTAGATACTATCTTGTGAGCTACCTTCAATGCTTCTTCTAGCCTCTCGAAAAGACCTTTTGAGATTCCAGAGCCCCCAGGATATGAATCATAGATATATATGTGACCTGATGGAAAACTTACACCGCCTAAATCAGTGGTGCTAGCCCCGACAACCACTTGTGCTGCAGATATTAAAGCGTGCTCAATTGCGTGAAAAGCCTCTGCGTTCTCTATTTCACTCCATTCCAGGTAGTAAGGAAATTCTATCAACAAACCCTTTGTCTTGAAACTGTAATTATATTCTTTTTCAAATATTTTCTCATCTATTAACTCCATTGAGGGAAATCGCTTAACTATATATCCATAAACGAAATCTGTTATTTCTAATTCCAGATACTTTATGGATAAGCCCATTACTTCGTATTGATCAAACATGTTTCCTTCCCCAGGTATAGTATAGTATAAAGGAGAAGTTATCACTGGAGGCTCTACATAAGGTAGCGGCTTAACCACGGCTTTTTTGTTCTTTAAATCAAGTACTAGATATGGCTTCCCTCCATGCAGGTATATTGCACCTGGAAAGAGCTCCTTAAGGGCTTGGGGCATTTCCCTTGCCCCTATTTTTCTCCCTCCTGAGACTACTATGGAAATTATATCACCTATTCCCCGAAGATTCTGTCTCTCCATTAGATACTTAACACCATACCTTGTTATCACAATAAATCCTCTTTTACCTATACGTAACTTATTTTCCTTCATTAACGTAGCTACTATTTTTCTCTCATATCCTGAAAGTATATCCTGCCTATACGGGGAATCTCTAGCCATCGCTAATAGATGGACTTTAGCAACTTCTTCATTCAAAGGATCTATATATGCTGGATCTACTTTACGTTTAAAGAAATACTTAGGATTACGTTCATAAAACGCACTTATGGGATCATCTCCTAGGATTGTAAATACGTATGCATGTTGACCTCTTCTACCCACTCTTCCTGTTCTTTGTATATACCTAGAGAATGTAGGAGGTATGTTATACAAAATTACTGCATCTAAATATCCTATATCTATGCCAAGTTCTAATGTGGGTGTGGCGATAACTGCGTTAAGTTTCCCGGATCTTAAGTTATGTTCTACACGTTCTCTTTCTTCTGGGCGAAGACCAGCTCTATGTAGCTCGACTTCCAATCTTTGCCTCTTAGCAAACAACTTTAGTAATTCTGCCGAACGGT
Organism: Thermofilaceae archaeon; assembly: GCA_027017025.1. Taxonomy (GTDB): domain Archaea; phylum Thermoproteota; class Thermoprotei; order Thermofilales; family Thermofilaceae; genus JALURH01. The sequence continues at coordinate 3,134 of JALURH010000180.1, read as the reverse complement.
GGCTATCTACAAAAACAAGAGTTTTCAATCCTAACTTAAAACAAAGTCTAAGCAACGATATTGCCTCCATCAGACGTGACCTGCCAATAGGAGATACAAGAATATGAAATATTTGCGCCCTTCTTGAGATATTGGAATATATAACTTTAGATTCCTCACCAAAAAGGTTCATAGAAAATTCTGAAGGATTACCTATTGTAGCTGATGCCCCAATAAGCTGTACATCACCTGTAAATCGTTTTAATCTCCTAAGGACATAATGAACATGAGCTCCAAAAACACCCGTATATACATGTGCATCATCTAAGACTATGTATTTCGCTGTTGACACTAATTTTTGGAATTCCTTAGAATACTGTAGTGAGAAATGAATCATGTCGGGGTTTGTTATAAGAATCTGGGGAGGATATGTGTAAATAATTTTTCTTTTCTTATCTGGTGTATCACCATCAAGAACCTCAGCTCTTAGACCGAAGAATGTAGATGTATATTCTAATATTCTTTTCAATTGATCTCGTGCTAAAGCCTTAGTTGGATATATTAAAACTGCTTTCACACCATCATATGGCTTCTTAGAAATTTCTTCAAGTATTGGAAGTAAAAAAGCTTCAGTCTTTCCAGTTCCTGTGCCAGCAACTATGAAAATATTTTCTCCCTTCTTTACTTCCTTTATAGCTTCATGCTGGAACCTAAAAAGCCTTTTTATACCTTTTCTCTTTAGTGCTTCAATAAGATCTTTATTCTTTATTACTTCCTCAACCCTGGGACCAATTTCGGGTTTTTTTGGCTGCTCTACATGAATATATACTATTTTACGAGCAGGATCCCTACGTAACTCATCAATTATATCCACGGATAATTTATTTTATCGTTAACTCTTATTCTTTCGGATAAACTGTGTCTAGAATATCTCTAACAGTCCTAATAGATGATGTTCCTCTTTATGAGGATCTTATAGCAGCTCATGGACTTTCAATGTATATTGAGATAGAGAGTGAAAAGAAAAAAATTAAGATACTTTTCGACAGTGGCCCTAATCCGAAAATTCTGAGATATAATGCTGAGAAACTTGGTATAGATCTGGAAAGTCTTGATTTATATTTTACATCAATTTGGTTATCGCACCACATTTTAGGTTTTAAACCGGGAATTATCCCAACAGTTATTCCACCCCTACCATGTAGTAAGGAGGTAATGTTACCACTTAGTAAAGCTATTTATAGAAGTACGATACCAAAGCTGTTAAAGGATTGGGGAATTGAAGCAATAATGCTTAATCAGAAATCCTTGTGGAAAGAGCAGGGGTTAGCTATAAAATACAAAAATGATTCCTGGATACTCTTCCTAGGTTGCTGTATCTATGGTTTTGAGTACTCAGCTAAAGATGCTATAGAATCACTAAAGGGCGATGTATATGCTATTATAGGAGGATTAGGGCTCTCCACAAGAGATGTTTTCGGTTTTAATTCCTTGGATTATATAGTGAAAAAGAAGAATGTTAAGCTGATTATTCCGCTACATTCTGTTAGTATTGAAGCCAGAGAACTTATTTTAAAGAAATATAAATCTACACTTATTAGTTCCGATATGACAGGTGTTGGGCTTGAAGTTAATATTGGATGAAGCATCAATTATTCTAGTATTCGTGGCTATAGTTTACGGCTTATTCTTCTACCTGAAAAGTACTAAACCGAAGCTTTTAGAAAGATACAGTATCTCTGTTGAAGGATTAACGATAATGCTGAGAACATCTAGATACAATGATTTTATCAGAAGAGTGGGGTCAAGATATAAGCGGTTTTGGAAATTGGTTGGAAATATAGGGATATTGGTTGGAGTATACCTAGCTTTTGTCGGATTACAGTTTTTACATCAGAACATCATAGGATTCTTCTATAAGCCTGAAATAGCTAGCCCGGTTACTCCAATAATACCTGGTGTAACTATAGGCTTACATGTACTTCCATATATTATGTTGGCGATAGCAATAGTATTGATACCTCATGAATTAATGCATGGTTTCCTAGCGTCAGCTGAGGGAATAAAGATTAAGTCTACGGGATTTTTCATTTTTACTTTCTTTCTAGGAGGATTTGTAGAGCCGGATGAAGAAGCTTTGAGGTCTTCATCCCTTTTAAGTCAAATAAGAATATTTTCTGCTGGAAGTTTCGTAAATTTTGTTACCTATATCTTTGTAATCATGTTAATACCTGCCTTAATATTTCCTGTAGGAGTAGGCATAGAGGATACAATACCGGGATATCCTGCTTATAGTAAACTAGAACGTGGAGATGTAATAGTAGCAATCAACGGAACTAAGATAATAACCATACGAGATTTATCTAACTTTATGGATACGACTGAACCTGGCAATAAAATTCTATTAACAGTTATCAGAGATGGAACAGAGATTAATGTTGACCTCATCCTAGTCCCTTCACCATACAATAAAAGTCGAGGATTTATGGGTGTTAAGCTTTTCCAGAAATTCAATAACGACGCTCTCTATGAAGCGTTATGGTGGCTTAGTGTAATTACTGCTAGTTTAGCTGTTATTAACATGCTTCCTGCTATTCCTCTAGATGGAGGAAGGATTGTTGAATCTATACTTCTGAGATTGCTAGGGAAAAAACTAGGAAAAAGATTAACTGTCATTTTATCGGGGTATATAATATTAATCTTAGTTCTCAACATTATCTTAAGTATCAGAGTATGGGGTTTGAGACCTTTTCCATAGATAGGGAGTTATAATGAGGAAGAAAAATTATATTGCATTCATTGCCCCCTTCGTGATCTCATTTCTTGCAATAAGTATACCTATTGAACAGTTTTTAAGCGAGTATCTCTTCCCCCAAACACCCTTATGGTACTTTCCGTGGCGTGGAGCAGTAATAGCACTTATTTTGTGGATAATAGCTGGGTTAATATTTACTGAGAAAAAGGTAATTACAAGGTTTTTCCTATGGGGTTCTCTCCTCTCGTTTCTCGTATTACATTACATGTCACTACTCGCTATATATATTAAAGGCTACAAAGTCATGTTACTACCCGGATTCTATCTTGTCTTATCTGACAATAGATCCTTGGTTAACCCCCTATACTTAGACTTAGGTCAAATAGCCTTACTATTAACT
>JALURH010000179.1 GCA_027017025.1 Thermofilaceae archaeon | reverse complement strand
CGAAGAATTAATTGCCATACTTATAGTAGATCCCATAAAAGAGAAGATAGAAGTATTAAGGATTCCTACATTTAAAGGCAGCCTAGAGGGATTGATTAGAACTATTAGGGAGACTTATAGAGGTATTCAGGTGGAAGAATATGAGTCTCATTAAATGTATCAAATGTAAAGAACATGCATCGGTTTTCCTTAGATACGCTAACTTAAGATTATGTAAAAAGCATTTTAATGAGTACATTTTGCGGAGGGTTAAAAGAACGGTTAATAGATATAACCTTATAAGTGAGGGAGATAAAGTCCTTGTAGGTGTAAGTGGAGGGAAGGATAGTATCGCCTTGCTCAATATCTTGGAGAAACTAAGGAAAGATATAGATTTTTATCTCCATGGCTTAACAATTGATTTAGGTATTGGAGGATATTCGAAGATAAGTATTGAGAAAGCTATAGAGAATTATGAATTGCTTAATATACCATATACTATATTTTCTATAAAAGAATATTATGGTTTCACTATCAGGGATCTTATATATAGATTTAGAAGAAGATCGGCGTGTTCTCTATGTGGAGTAGTAAAAAGATATATCTTAAATAGATTTGCCTACGAAAATGGTTTTACAAGTATAGCTACTGGACACAATCTTGACGATATGATCCAGATAGCTTTTAGTGCATTGCTCAGAGGAGACAATTATCAGTTAGCCAAGGTATACCCTAAGACTGAAGGAACGAACAGATTTGTAACACGTATAAGACCACTAGCAGAAGTTCCTGAAAAAGACGCCTTGCTCTATGTTGTACTTAATAACCTTCCCTATGTTAAAGAGGAATGCCCTTTCAGCATTGGAGCAAGTAGCCTTAAGATAAAGAAAATAATGAATCTATTTGAGGACGAAAGTCCATCTATTAAACTCTCGTTCGCCAGAAATCTTTATAAGAATATCGTGCCTCTTCTCTCCAGGGAATTGAAGACAAATGAAATTAAAAGCTGCGAAAAATGCGGTATGCCTAGCCGAGGAATAATATGTTCTTTCTGTAAATTGAAATTAAATATAATGAAGGACTAAAGGTGGCTCAGACCCTTCTTAGCCTAGTTTTTCATCACTACGTTAGCTATTAAATTGTTTATATTCATGCGTCAAGTATCTATAGACTCTACATTCCCTGTTGAGTGGATACTATGTTATAAAGCTAGAACATATAACCAGATTAGAGGTGGACATGAATATATGTCATATTCACTTAGAGATACTTTACTTATTAAGCAGAGGAACCCTAGAAAATAAGGATAACCCATACATAGAGAAGTTATGTAATACTTCTAGAGATTAGGGGGAGATGATCTTCTTATCTCTGCTAGAGGTCTGATCTCCAGATTAATATTGGAGAGATTTTATCTAGAATAGCACTAATACCAGTATAGAGGGGATACATTAATGAAACTCCTGGATTCAATTGAGGAGGATGTCAAAAAGACTTTATTTCAGAATAGTGATGAAATAATTATCGTAGGAGTTGAAAGGCCAACACTACTGGACTCTATTAAACGCGTTTTGCTCTGTTCTTTATTGCCTTTTGATTACATGGCTGAAATAAGCATATCTCCTGATTCTCTAGGCCCTATACTGTCCTTAGTACTAGCTTCTATAACAGAGTTCTTTTCTTTCTTTATTATTTTACAACAAATGAATTTAGGTTTAGCAAAAGGTAAAATGCCCTACCCAGCTCCTCTACCTAATTTATTCATCAACAAAACTGCTATATTAGTAATCCCTAAGGGAATAAATATAACAGTAGTAAGGTATGTGGAGCCCTCAGATAGACTTATTGAAGCCTTTTACGCACAGGCATTAATCAGTACACTTATCGTGTGGCTAGCTTACTCAATAATGATTTACCTATTTTCAAAGTTATTTGGCATAATTGGCGGCGGTCCTTCACCGATACTTGGAGGATATATGCTCTCCCTAAAGTTATATGAATCATTAACAAAATCCATAATCTACTACTCCATTATTAGTAATAGGGAAATACTAGTTATACTACCTAGGGAGACACATATTTTCATACTCCAAGGTTATCTAACAACTATGCTTTTACAAATAGGGGGGATAGTTCTAAGGGCACATATGGTATTCTTCACAATATGGTCTATTGTATTGTTTGTAGCAACTTTCTACTCTGGGAGGGGTTTAAGCATTAAGAAATCTCTTCTAGTTGGAGTATTGAGCTATATATTGGCCTCAATGTTTTCTTCAATGCTTACGAGGCTAAGTACATTTATCTTAGCTGGTGTCCGGTTATGATCCTACACGAATATGAAGCAAGAAATCTGTTCCTGAGGTATGGTATTAAGGTTGAAGATGCATGTCTAGCAGATAGTCCAGATAAAGCTAAGGAATGTTGCAGAAATGTACCTGCACCGTATATAGTGAAAGCACAAGTTAGAGTATGGAGTAGAGGAAAACTCGGTTTAATAAAGACAGCAGATACTCCAAGAGAGGTCTATAGGGTAGCTAAAGATATGCTCTCCAAGAAGTTTAAGGGAAGAAATATTGATAAAATCCTTATCTCTCATAGAGTAAAAACTAAGAGAGAACTCTACTTATCTATCTTACTTGATAGAGATTCGAGATCCTATACAATTATGGCTGGAACCCTAGGTGGTGTCGATATCGAGGATATTGCAAAAAGTTATCCCGAGAGTATTCTTCAGATAAATGTTAATCCTCTTATAGGATTAAATCCCTATGTAGCTAGATATCTTTCTTCCCATCTGAAAGTGGATAAGGAAAGTATATGGAATCTCGTTGGTAACATGTATAGACTATTTATAGATAATTACTGTGAGCTAGTTGAGGTAAATCCACTAGTTTTATCCGGTAATGAACTAATAGCTGTCGATAGAAAAATTGTAATTGATGATTCAGCTGCAAGGATATATTCTCACTTGAGAGGATTTTGGGAGCAATATTTAGAAGAATTAACGAAAGAAGAGAGACTATCGATAATCCATGGATTTAGCTATGTTGAATTAGAGGGGAATATAGGTATAGTTGGTAACGGTGCTGGTTTAACTATGACTTCCATGGATCTTATATATCTTGAGGGAGGTAGGCCTGGGGCTTTCCTAGATCTAGGTGGAGGGGCAAATGCTGAGAGGGTGAGAATAGCTCTCGAAATTTTAATGAAGAATCCTAGAATAGAGATTATTTTCGTAAATATACTTGGTGGAATAACGCGATGTGATGAAGTAGCTAGAGGTATAGTTAGCTTGGTAAGCAAATACAGGAAACCAATAGTGGTAAGACTGGCGGGATTGAGAGAAAATGAAGGTAGAAAGATCTTAGAGAATGCTGGTATAAAAGTTTTCAGCCAATTGCAAGAGGCTATTAGGGAAGTGGTGTATTATGGCAGTACTGGTGGATAGTAATACAAAGGTAGTGGTTCAGGGAATTACTGGACGCGAGGGAAGTTTTCACACATCTGAAATGCTAAAATACGGGACAAATATTGTTGCAGGAGTAACTCCAGGTAAGGGAGGTACAAAGGTTGCTGGGATACCTGTATATAACAGTATTAGGGAGGCAATTACAGCACATCCAGAAATAACCGCCTCTATAGTCTTCGTTCCCGCCGAGTATGCCTCTGACGCCATATACGAGTCCATAGATGAGGGCATAAACCTTATTGTAGTTGTAACGGAGCATATACCAGTACATGAAACGTTAAGGTTTGTAATCTATTCCAAGTATCGTGAGAGTATCATTGTAGGTCCTAATACTCCCGGTGTAATTTCTCCAGGCAAGGCTAAGGTAGGAATAATGCCAGCGAGATATTTTACTCCAGGTACGATAGGTATAATATCTAGAAGTGGAACACTTATGTATGAGGTTTCCTGGCAACTAGCAAAACATGGATTAGGGGTCTCTACAGCAATTGGATTAGGTGGAGATCCAGTAACAGGGTTAAATTTTATTGAAGCAATGGAGTTCTTTGAGGAAGATGATGAGACAGAGGTTGTTATTTTAATAGGCGAGATAGGCGGGAAGCAGGAAGAAATATTTGCTAAAGCTTATTTAAGAGGTAAGTTCAGTAAGCCCGTTATAGCATTTATAGCTGGGAGGAGTGCACCGCCCGGAAAAAAGATGGGACATGCTGGAGCAATAATCATGAGGGAGCAAGGTACATTTACAAGTAAGGTAAAATCATTACTAAATTCTGGGATCCTTGTAGCAGAGAAACTTAGTGATATACCTAAACTCGTGGGGAAGGTGCTGAAAAGTGTTAAGATGTAGTTAATCTATAAACAATGTTTTAAAGATAATTGATACATGTTTTACCTACGTTCTCTATCTATTAAACATCAGAGTATAGGAACTAACGAATAGTCATCCTTAACCTTATTTAATTGATAGAGGAATATTACTACTCTATCCATAAGGTACAGGCTCTATTGTGTATAAGATTTTTTAGCCTGTTTTCTTATCTAAAACATTGAGCAAGATATGTCTGAAGAATTAAAACTAGACCATATTGATAAGAAAATTCTAGAAATTCTTCAAAATAATGCAAAGACACCTTACTCGCAAATCGCTGAAGCACTTGGTATATCAGAAGCAACAGTTCATCTACGAATAAAAAAGCTATTAAAATTGGGAGTCATAAAGAGGTTTCAGGCTATAATAGATCCAGAAAAAGTTGGGAAAAACGTATTAGCGATAATAGCCATAACAGCAGTTCCCCAAAAATACAACAAGGTCTTAGAGGAACTAAAAAAGATGTCAGATATCTATGAGATATATGATGTTACTGGTGAATACTATACAATAACTAAGGTTAGAGTAAACAGCAGGGAGGAGCTGGCGTCTCTAATAGACAAGATAGGAGATATAGACGGGGTTGAATCAACTAGAACTATGTACGTCCTAAGAGTAGTTAAAGAAGAAACACGTGTAAAAATAGAATAATTTCTTAGCATAGTAGAATAATCCTCTCCGCTAGGTATTAATTATGGATAAAACTATTGATTACTTATTTCCATACAAAAAATGGAGAAAGGGGCAGCGTGAGCTAACAGTAGCTACATATAACGCTATAAAGAATGGAAAGATACTTTTAGTTAGTTATCCCACTGGAGCGGGAAAAACCCTAGCTGTCCTTATGGGGGCTATGGCAGCTCTAAATAATAACGAAAAAATAGTGTATCTAGCTAGAACGAAAAACCAATTCCAAGCACCCTTTAGAGAAATTATACGTTTAACCGCGAGAAAAGGCGGGATGGCAGCATCTATGCTAGTAAATAAGCGTGATGCTTGTTTACTCAGAGGTGTATCCAGTTTCCAGTACAATGAGTTCCTAAGATTCTGTTCTAAAGCAACTGATACAGGTATGTGTCCTTACCGAAAAGGTAAATATAAAGGTAGAATACCCCCACTATTAGATCTAAAAGAAGCTAAAAAATTAGGACGGAGAAAAATTTTCTGTCCATACGAGATATTAAAAACTGCGGTAAGAGACTCGAATATAATTATAGCAGCATATAACTATATTTTCGATAAAGAACTTAGGCATCAATTTTTAGGAGTAATTAATAGAGAACTATCGGATATAATTTTAATCTTAGACGAAGCGCATAATCTCCCTCGAAATGTCTCTAACATACTTACTAGGGAGTTGAGAAGAGAATGGATAATTCATGCTCGAAAAGAGGTTAGAAAATATTGTAAATCTGACGAAGCAAATATCTTATTATCTTCTCTAACTTCTCTTCTCTCATATTTCAAATATTTAGAGGAAAGGCTTGGTGAAAAATCGTTAATAGAGATAGAATCAGACGAAATTCTTACTCTCACACCTTCCTTACAAAAACTATTCCAGATATCTAAGGCTGTGGAGTCAGGACCAGCCCCTGTCTTAAGTTATGCACGAAGAATAGCTGAATTCATTAATTTCCTTTTAAAGATAAAGCCTGGCTATACAGTTGTAGCAGAGAGAGAGAATGGAGCGGTAGTAATTAAGATATTAAACATAGTGCCCGCTATTGAAGTCAGAGACGTGTTTGCTAGCATAAAATCAGCTATCCTTATGAGTGGTACAATGCCTCCCAAAGATTACCTTATATCTACTTTGGGTTTAGATGAAAAAAGGATAATCGAAGCGAATTTTCCTCAACCCTTTACCAGGAAGGCTGAGTTATATCTCTTCAAAGGAATAACATCTAAGTATAGTGAGCGAGATGAAAAACTCTTCATACAGATGGCTAGTATCATCGACTACTACTTCAATAGGACATCAGAAGGCATAGTCTTAACAGTTTTTCCATCCTATAATTTTATGAAAAGAGTTAGACCAAAAATAGCTTCAACCCCGGTCTTTGTTGAAAGAGAAGATACTACTTTGAGAGAGTTATTGAATATTGCCCTAAAGGAGAGAAAGATACTTGTATTATCTGTAGCCTGGGGGAAGCTTATAGAAGGAATAGAGATACGGGTTCATGGAAAAAGCCTTATAAAAACGGTTATAGTATGTGGACTACCAGTACCAGAACCGGATGCAAGAAACAGGAAGCTTCTCGAATATCTATATCATAAGCTTGGTAATAGAGATAGGGCATGGAAGCTTGTTTATATGTATCCAGCTATTGTAAGAGTTATTCAGGCCATAGGGAGGGGAATAAGGTCAGAAGAGGACAGTATCATAGCTATAGTATTAGACGATAGATTGCTCGAAGAAGAATATCTTGAAACAATAAAGAAGTATGGATACCTTGTTGAAGTAAGAGATGTAGCGACTATCTGTTAGATTAACCAATGTACTCTACATTAGCATGTCTATCTCGCATTTCATCCTCTGACACACCTAGTATATTCATGAGAGCGGTGATTACACCATCAAAGAATATTAATGCTGAATCTTCAAATAATGTCCCTAAAGGAGCTAATGGCTCGTATTGACCTAAGACTTGGCGAGCAAAGTAGTCAATTTCTCTAGCTATTTTTGTTCTACCCGGTATCCTAACTATTAGATCACTTATTCTACCTAACGGTGAGTCAGGAAATGAGGTTATAGCTACAATCGTTGCCCCCATTCTCTTTGCTGCTGAAGCAACAGATACTACTATCTGTGTTCTACCGGACCCTGATACAGCTATTATCACATCCCTCTTGTTCACTGAAGGTGTTATGGTTTCCCCCATTACATATACTGTAAATCCCAAATGCATTAATCTCATGGCAAATGATTTAGCTACAAGTGCGCTCCTACCTGCTCCCACAACCATTACTTTATGACGTTTTTCATGCGCAGAAAGAAGTATTTCTAAGAACTTCTTCACCTCCTCCTCATTCAAGTTCCTAGCGACTTTAAGCACATGACTAGCTATGTTTTCCATAGCTTTACGTACATCCTCCAACTAAGTCCCATTACTACAACTTTAACCCTATCTAAAAAGTTAGCCCTGAGATAGAGATTGGAATTCCCTAAACATATTGTAGTTTCAGAGTTTCTTTAATAAAGCAAGGGTTATTACCACCAGGAATGCTATCGCAGCAAGTTTTATATCTCAAAAATAGCTATACAACTGTTGCGATAGGAATTGCTGGAATTATAGTGCTATTAGTATAGCCTTTATGGTCAGTAACTCTAGCAATTCTCCAAACATAATTAGTGGTTATGAAATCTGTATTAATTATTTATTTTCTTGAATAAGAAAAACTATGCTATGTTAACTCTTTCTTCTCCACTATCGGTTAATTTAACAGAACCGAGTCTTACTGCGTAAACTAAGTCGATTCTTTCCAAAGGAGTTTTTATCCATATCTTCCCGTTTTTAAAATCTATTTTAGATATAATGCCAATACCGATAGTACTCAGATGCTTGTCAAGTAGACCCACTAGTAACCCACGTAAATCATTGATATGAATAAATAATACTTTCTTTATTTTCAAGATTCTTTTTAATTCGTCAGAGATTTTACGTAAGGAAGGTAAACTTCGGGATACTATAATCACTGCAGTATCATCACATATGTCTATTCTTAAAAATGAGCTATTGAGGATATCATATAGGAGGTTGATATTTTTCTCTAATTTATTGCTAGTGAAAATACAGGGACTTAACACAGATATATTCTGTAAATCCACGACCTTTACACTACTTTGCAAAAGTAAGTTAACATAAGCTGAAGCTCTGCGAAATCTCCTTATCTCACGTTCCTTTACTACTCTGATCTTAGGAGTAGGTGCTAGGTAGGTTTGTAAAATCTTTTCAAATATCTTCTTAATATATATCGCTTTACCTTCTCCCTCTAGTATCACCAAAGCATCAGGTTTTAGGATTTCTATTAACCTAATTTTATAGCGCCGGGCACGGTATCCAGTAACCCAACCATCAGTATTGACTACGACTAAATCAGATTTTTTTGAGGCTTTTCTTGAGAGCATATATGAACCCACAAGAATCAGTTCCTCATTTCCATAAGGAGTAATAGATCCTACAAAAAACAATTCATCTGCCTCCAGCTCTCTGAGACTACATATAGTTTTCTCTAAATATTTAGATGCTATTGTGCCCGGAACGCCAATGTCATTTTGACCAAGATCAGCATCGATGAATGCTGTTTTTAATCCATGCTCTAGAGCATAGTTAAGCAGGAAAGCTGAAAAACTAGATTTGCCGCTATCTGTTTCTCCAACAACCACTACAGTCTTAAATCTTTTCTTAATTATATCATCACATATTCTAATCCAATGTTCAAGAGGCTCATCTTCGTCCCTTACCTTCTCTATCCTACCTTCCGGTCCGCGTATAAGTTCTACTTCTCCCTCTTTCATAATGTTAACGCTCGAAGTCGAATAAGCGGGAACAAATAGGTAATCTCCCTCCCTTATTAATCGACCTAAGAAGAATATTTTTGCACTAATGTTCTTTATTTTGCAAGGTCCATAGATCCTATAAGTTCCTTTACTTAAAATTTCCTTTCTAGGAATAAACATAAATATCACTCTCTAAAAAACTTCATAGTTTTAACTTACATATCTCTCTAATATCTCCTTTATCTTAAGTTCTAACATCCTAGGAATACCGATGAATCTCTTTACTTCCTCTCCATTAACAAAAATTATAACGGTAGGGAGACTAAATACTCTGAACTCAGCAGCTAATTCAGGATACTCTCCAACATTAACTTTAACAAAGGATATTTCTTCCCTGTTGAATACATGAGATAAACGTCTAAGTGATTCTTCTACAACTTTACATGGAATACACCACTCCGCCCAAAAATCAACAATAACCACTTTCTTGGCTTCGATCAACTCCTTTAGTTCCCCTCCAGCATTAACTATTAACACACATATATCTGTTAGAGGGACTAGATATATG
>JALURH010000178.1 GCA_027017025.1 Thermofilaceae archaeon | reverse complement strand
ATCCCCCACTAAAGTTTGTTATTTCTGATTTAAAATAATAGCGCAAAGCAGTAAATAACTTAAACTTTTAAAATCGCTTATCTGCCAAATCTTCTATGCCGCTGTTGGTATAGCCTTATAGCTCGCAGGAAATCGATTTTTCTAAATTCCGGCCAGTAAACGTCCACGAAGACCAGTTCGGAATAAGCAGACTGCCACAACAGGAAATTGCTAAGACGTATTTCCCCGCTAGTCCTTATAACTAGATCCGGAGATTGTTTAGGAAGATGAGAAGTAAAAAGATAACGCTCGAAAACTTCTTCATCTATTTCGCTTACTTTTAGTTTACCCATCTTTACATCTTCAGCGATTTTTTTAACAGCTTCTACTATTTCTGAGCGCCCCCCATAAGCGATTGCTATGTTTAAATAGTGAGAATTATAATTTGAAGTACTCATTTCCAGTTCTTCAATAAGCCTCCTTATATTTTCAGGGAGTAAATCCAGCTTGCCTATAGCTTTTACCTTTACCTTATAACGATGGATTTTCTCGCTCTTCAACGCCCTTCTAAGGTACTCCTCTATTATTTCAAATAATTTGTTTAATTCTTCTTTTTCCCTTTTTAAATTCTCCGTCGATAAAACATACATTGTAACAATTTTAATGCCTAGATCTAGACACCAGTCTAAAACTTCTTCTGCTTTTTCTGCCCCGCGTAGATGACCGTACCATGGTTGCATGCCATGTTTTCTAGCCCATCTCCTGTTGCCATCCAGAATTATGGCTATATGAGTAGGTATCTCTGCTTTTTTCACCTCAGTAGTGAGTAAATGTTCGTAGAGCTTATATATAGAAAATACTTTTAAGAAATATCTGAAAATACTGCTTATCAATTAAATCCTCCTCCCTTGCGCAAGTTTAATTTTTTGCTCTAGAATACCCAGTAATTTCTGCGATTTCTCATTGTAATCTACTGCAATAAAACCTTCAAATCCTCGCCACACGAGGTGATTTATCAGATCATAGTATTTGAGTAAATATTCAGATTTTTCCATTAAAATAGATAATTCTTTCTTGTCTATATGTATTATTTTTAATAATCCAAATACAGAATTCACTTTTTCTAGCATTCTCTCTTTACTACTACTTGCCAACGATTCTAGTGAAAAATAAAAAACTCCTCCCGTAAAGTCTGATACCAAATTTAGAAAGTTACTGATTTTCTGCCTACTGCACTTAACGTTAAAACAGAGCTTCAAATAATAGCTAGAAATCAGTTTAAAGAGTTTTTCAAGAATACTTTTCTCTTTTAGCTTTTTAAGATGACTAAATGTCGCTGGATACACAATAAGTCTTATCCCTAGCTCATCAGCTATTATAGCGATTTTTTCCACTACATCCAACTTGGATTCATCAAAACTTTTAATAAATGGCAAGTATAAAGCATAGACTGATATTTTTCTATCCACCACAGGGTCTACAATTTCATCTACACCAATGTCCTTTAGCAACGATAATTTGCTAAATCTTATTCCCCAGTAGTAATTGTACAACTGATTATACCTCTTTCTCTCCAGCATTTCCCTTACATCATCGGAAAAATCTATTCTCATCCCTAATCGCATCGTCTCTCGCTCCGATTCTCGGCTGAGTATTATATAATAACCCTAAATAAATATGCATTTCACGGGCAAAAGTATTTAATGAAAACTGATATTTAATTACCACTGGCTATTTAGCTCTAATATCCTGTGATGAGTATGACAACACGGCGAAGAAGACGCCTACAACCGGTAAGAGACGAGGAAAACCCTCTAGAGTTAATATACGAAATTTTGGGAAATCCGAATAAACGGCGTATTATAGAGTTTATAGGCAATCATGGCCGTGTGAGCTTTACGCAACTGCGACGTTCTTTAAAAATGAGCGTAGGCAATCTCTACTACAATTTAGACCATCTTAAAGGACTTGTCTATCAGTGCGAGGATAAGAAGTACGCTTTAACGGAGGAAGGGAAGAAGGTGTACAAGGTGCTTATAGAGGAGTCTAGGAGATTAAACTACATCATGAGGAAAAAGAACCCCGTGTATATGTTCTATCATAAATATCTGGAACCCGTTCTTCTACCCGAACCTCTATTTACTAGTTTTTATAATAACGTTTGGTTGGCGATTTTAGCTTCTATAGCCCCTATGGCATTAATTTTGTATGCATCTTTCTTCACTAACCTCTACTTGGATATTCTAGAGTATTCAGAGCTATCCACGTCCTCCATCAGGATATTCTCTCTGGAAATTAACTCTACTCTATTCTCTCTGTTAAAGAATATTGGAAGTTGGATTATTATTATAGGATTCGTGGAGATGGTTACGTTTATCATGGGCAGTCGAACGGGCATAAGACCTGAATTCTTCCTCTCATTACTAATAGCATTAACTCCCTTGCTGATATACCCAATAATAGATTCCGCCCTGAACGTCGCGATACAAGGAGGAGTCGGCTTAGCGCTGATCTCTGCAATTTCTTATAGACTTCTACAAGTTTTCAGTATAGGATTTTTAACATCAACAATCGCGATCTATAAAGAAATGAGCAAAGATCGAGCATTCATCGTGGTATTCCTGTTGTTCTATCTAAGCTACACTTTAAGATTCATCAGTTAAGAGATAATTCTTTTTATAATCTTAAACGATATAAACGATAAAGCCAGGAACAGAGAGAACCATATTATCCTAGCTAGAAAACTAACCAACTTTTCCGTTTTTGCGATTAATCCCCAAATCCCCAAGATGAGGAAAAGGATTGGTATTGAATAACCCAGCATCTTTAACCCACGAAATGAATACCTAGCCAGCTTCCTCTCTTTAACTATCCCCACGCTAATCTCGGGAATAGTTCCATATTTCTCCACATGCTCTACTAATGCCTCACCTTTAGGCGAAAGCGAGTAGACAAAAGATCCCTTTAAGATTTCAGTTCTTTCGACAAGACCGACCTCTACCAGTTTTAAAACATGTCTGTTTATAGTCGACCTGTGCTTATCCAAAATCTCCGCTATAT
>JALURH010000177.1 GCA_027017025.1 Thermofilaceae archaeon | reverse complement strand
CTATTGCATTCTTTATCGTTAAGAAGAATACTAGGATCTTAAATCCAATATGTTTTAAGCTAAGGTAAGCTATACCTATTGATGCAAGCTCAAGTAGCCTATAGGTTACTATACTTAGTCTACGGGCATGTTTAGGGGTATACGCCGAGAATATTGTCGCTACAGGTATAGCTAAGCGAATAATATTGTAAATCAATAAACCAGTTAGCACTACAACAATGATATCTCCTACAACAAGACTATGTGCAATAGGTATATCTAACCAAAGCTTACTTGAGAAAACCCATAGGAGTATAGCCAATAGTAGTATTGCACTAAGTCGCTCCACTAAGATGTTAAATGAGTGCCTGTTTAATGCTATATTCATCCTGATATCACACTGAAATAAAAGCTATAAGCCTTTATAGAGTGTTATGGTAGCCAACCATATTTTTCAACATACCATAGGAGACCCTTAGCTATCCTCTCAACATAGCCACGAACCATATATGCATTAATCCTCTTTAACCATCCTAAAACCCATGAAAACTCTTCATCCTCTAAAAGTATCTCAATTAATCTACCCATAGACCCACCTTCTTCAATAACCTTAGCCGCTAACCTTAGTGACCATAGAAGCCTCCTCTTAGCTCTCCCTATAAACTCTTTAGCACTATCGTATATGCCGTAGTGAGGCAATGCTATACTCTCAGGATTAAGCCTCATAAATCTATCAATAGTTGCTAGAGCTAGGCTACCGATAAATGGCGGCGGAGTTAAGGGTATATGCCTACCATAATATATTTCTCCAAGAGCATCTCCTGGGAATAACAACTTATTGATTAAGTAGGCTACTTGATGGCTGGCATGTCCCTCAGCATAGATAGTTTTTACCTTTAATTCACCAATAGGTATAGTTTCTCCATCAGATAATGGTTTTAGAAGCTCCTCCGGTACAGGTAACGGTTGACCATACCTAACTGCTAAATCCCCCAAAACTTCCAAGCTATTTATCCAAAGAGTTGAGGGATCAATAAGGTGTTTAACAGCTCTTGGGTGAACATAGATCCTCCTCACCTCCACATATTTCAGTAAATGGCCTAAACCGCCAGCATGGTCTAGATGTATATGTGTAACAAAGACATGTATCTCACCCCTAATACTCCCTAATTTCTCAACCAGTTTATCGATAGTTGAAGAAGGCCCTGGATCAAATATAGCGTATATGTCTCCACTTCTCACTATATAGGAAGAAATTAACCCAGGTATACCATCTGGTTGTAGATCTATAAGTTCTACCTCCATCTAAAATATACCCTCTTCCAGAGTGGAGAGATGGGACAAGAGCCCCTCTGCATCCATTATTTTCTTGGTTAACATATTGTAGTCACATTTTTCCGCATCCTCCAGTACTTTAATAACTTCCTGGATCAACCCCCTCCTTACCTCATCCATATCCCTGTGTTTAGCTAGCTTACTTAGCTTTTTGCGAGCCTTCTTTACCTCCGACAAACTACTCTTAAAGTATATAGCTGACATAACTTCGGGAGTCGTCATTACAGACCCTATCAATGCTGAGGCAAAAAGCATGTTCTTCCTCAATCTTTTATCTTGAACCATTCTCCTAGCCATAAGTAGCTTTGTGTAAGCTATCCTGAGGTGCCTCCTCACTTTCTCTAACTCCTTGTTGTAATCCACGAAGTATCCCTCAAGTTTATTCATAAAATACTTTATATAAATCCTCCCAGCTCTAAGTAATCCTTTTTACAGTGTGCGAATCTAATGTCTACGGTGGTACAATGGGAGAGAAATATGATGTTATAATAATTGGTGCGGGTATAGCTGGTTTAACAGCTGCATTGTACTCGGCTAGACAGAGGCTAAAAACACTAGTCATAAGTATAGATCTTGGAGGACAGTTACTCCTAGCTCCAGAGCTACAGAATTTCCCGGGCTTTATCTCTATTAGTGGATTAGACCTCATAAAGAGGGTTGAGGAACAAGCTAGGCTATATGGATCAAATATGGTATTTGACCAGGTCACGGGTATTAGCCCAGTAGAGAACGGATTTGAAGTATCAACTTTGTCTGGAAGTAAATACCTCTGCGACGCCATTATACTGGCTTTCGGTAAGACACCTAAGGAGCTGGGTGTTCCAGGGGAGAAGAAGCTTAAAGGTAAGGGAGTATCCTACTGCGTAATATGTGATTCCCCCCTCTTCACGGGTAAAGATGTTGTACTAGTTAGCTGGGGTTACCACGGAGCCGAAGGAGCTATACGTCTACGTGACTATGCTAGAAAAGTCTACTGGGTATTTCCCGGCGAAAAACCCGTTGATGATGAAGCTATGCTACAGGAAGTGTTGAGGAAGGGTAATGTAGAGCTAATACCATATTCCGAAATCGTAGAGATAGTAGGTGATGAAAAAGTTGAGGCCGTGGTTATCAGGAATAAGAAAGCAAGTGAAGAGAGGAAACTAGAGGTTAGTGGCATATTTGTTGAGATAGGCTACGTAACTAAAACCGATTTCATTAAGGATCTAGTAGAGCTAAACGAGAAAGGAGAGATAGTTGTTGACGAGTATTGTAGAACTAGTAGGGAGGGTATATTTGCCGCAGGAGATGTAACGGAGATGCCTTTTAAACAGGCTGTAATAGCCGCTGGGATGGGTGCATGCGCAGCTCTTAGCGCTTATAACTATATCATGAAACTTAGGGGGAAGAAAGCGGTTTTAACAGCTGACTGGAGACACCTAAGTATGCCTGGGAAAGAGAAAGAGAAGGAGGGGAGAGGATTATTCCTAAAACTAAAGTAACGTAGCTTTACCAAAATATCAGGTCTCTCTTCTTTCTCTCATATGTACCTATTATATTTATATTGGCGCTACATTTAGGGCACTTATTGTCTTCATCTAGGTTCCACTTAAGTATATAGAATCCCTGTCTCTCAACAACAGTGTATCCACAGTTAGGACAATACGTGTTCTCTAGGGGGTGCCCCCAGACATTACCTATATAGACGTAGTGGAGTCCCTCATCCTTAGCCACCTTTGCTAGTTTCTCCAGAGTCTTCACATCGGTAGGTGGTTGTTCTGTCATCTTATAGTGTGGGTAGAAGCGGAGCAGGTGGAAAGGCGTTTCTGGGCCTAGGTTATCTACAACCCATCTAGCTAGGGCCCTAATATCCTCCACGTAGTCGCCAACATTTGGTACCACTAGGTTCGTTACCTCAATGAATATATTGTGTTCCTTCATAGCCTTAAGTGTCTCAAATATAGGTTTAGGGTCGGGTACACCCATATAGTTCTTGTAGAAATCACTATTTGCTCCCCCCTTGAAGTCAACGGTTGCCGCATCCATATATGGAGCTAGTTCCTCTAGAGCCTCAGGCGTCATATAGCCGTTTGTAACCATAGTATTGAAGAGCCCCTTCTCCCTAGCTAGTTTAGCGGTATCGAGCATATACTCATAGAAGACCGTGGGCTCATTATAGGTATATGATATACCGTCTGCCCCATTACGTATAGCTAATTCAACTGACCTCTTCGGGCTAATATATTGGCCATAGAGCCCCTTCTCCAGCCTACTCTGGCTTATCTCCCAGTTCTGGCAGAACTTGCAGAAAAAGTTGCATCCAACAGTTGACACCGAGAATACATAGCTCCCAGGCCGGTAATGCATCAACGGTTTCTTCTCAATAGGATCTACGTTAGCTGCTGTTAAGAGCCCATAAACGAGGGTATAGAGTTTACCGTCAATATTCTTCCGCACACCACATACACCAAATGCTCCTGGAGCAATAACACATCTTCTGTGGCAGAGATTACACTTTACGTAGCCGGGTTTTTCGGGAAGAGGTTTCCAAAGGAGAGCCTCCCTAACATTTTCTTTCTCTAGGAGCCCCACATTACCACATTAATTTATTGTTTAAACGCTTTAATAACAGTTTTAGATTTCCAAACATCTATTTATTGGGCTGAAAAACTTGTACGAGGATCTTGCGGATAGAATATTGAGGAAAGCCTCTAGCCTCGGTATAGATTTCGTAGAGGCTAGATTCGAGGATACGGTATACGAGACACTCCTATACGTGAATGGCAGAGTTATGGATGCAGGTATCAATAGGATAAATGGTGTTGGTATAAAAGTTCTTGTGAATGGGTCTATGGGTTTTGCCTCCACTTCTCGCCTAGAAGCCAATAATGTTTTAAACACGTTGGAAGAGGCTCTAAGAATAGCAAAGACTCTTGGAGAAGGTGGCAGGAGAGTTAGTGAGGTAACTCTCTCTAAGGGGGAATATAGTATTAGAGGGGTTCAGAAACACCCTGCCTCAGCCGAGTGGAATGAGAAACTCGATTTAGTTAAGAGAATGCATGACTATGCTAGGGAGAAGGGGATGCAGAGTGTGGTAGCTAGATACGGAGCATACTATGGGATAATAGAGGTCTATACGAGCGACGGGATAAAAGTAGCTAATAAACCACTTCTAACAGGTTTAGGGGTAAACGTTGTATCTAGGGAGGATGGCAAGATAGGTGATGGCTCACATACAATGGCTGGTAGCGTAGGGCTCGAAGCATTCTCCAGGGATAATTGGCTCCCAGAAACTATAGCGGAGAAAGCCGTCAGTATGAGTAGGGAGAAGATTAGGGCCCGTCCCCCACCAGCGGGAGAACTAGTTGTAGTTATAAAGCCTAGGATGGCTGGGGTATTTGCCCATGAAAGTTTTGGGCATCTAAGTGAGGGAGACAATATTGCTACAGGTACAAGTCCCCTCGCCGGACGCCTCGGGGAGAAAATTGCTAGCGAGGCTGTAACTATCGTAGATACGGGTGTAGATGAGAGAGGTGGAGTAAAGCTACTGGTAGATGACGAAGGCGTGCAAACTAGGAAAGCTGTGCTTGTAGAGAAAGGCGTACTTAAGGGGTACTTGTTGAATAGGGAGACTGCAGCCGCTTTAGGTACCGAAAGCACGGGTAACGGTAGGGCGCAGAGCTTTAGGCATGATCCAATCGTTAGGATGAGGAATACCTTTTTCGAGGCTGGAGACTGGAGCGAGGAGGAAATAATTAGTGATACCAAGAGAGGTGTTCTAGTGGACCAACCTAGGGGCGGCCAAGTTGATCTCGACGGGACATTCACTTTTACAGCATCTATAGGGTATGTAATCGAGAATGGCGAGTTAAAGGAGCCTATTAGGGATGTTGTTTTAGCTGGCAATATCTTGGAGATGCTGAAGTACGTTGACGCTGCTTCGAGGAATGTAGAGATCTTTACCTCCCCCTTCGGTGGGTGCGGGAAATGGGGTCAGAGAGCATTCGTGGGGCTTGGGGGGCCAACACTACGTGCTACAAAACTCCTCGTAGGTGGTAGAGGTGAGTGAGTACAGGTATCTTGTAGATAAATTATTGAAGAGAGCACTAGAGCTAGGTGTAGATGAAGCAGAAATCGCATTAAATAGATCTATTTCAAGAGACGTTAAAGCGGAGGGTAGGAGTTTCAAAGCTACATCTAAAGCTGATGAAACAATATGGGTTAGAGTTGCTATAGGTAAGAAGGTTGTAGGTGCTACAGCCACCGGGCTAGTTGAGGATAAACTACTCAGCCTAGTTGAGAAAACAGTGGATATCGCTAGGGTTAGTAGCGAGGATCCATATTGGAGTGGATTCCCAGAGCCTAACGAGCCTAGGCATAGGTGGGTAGGTTTCGATGAAGGCATAGCTACTCTCGATACACCATTCTTCCTCGAGAACATTAGGTTAGCTATAGATGAAGCTGAAAGTAGGGATAGTAGGCTTAAAACCGCTAGAGCCAGTGCCTCCTTAACTGTATCCTGGAATGTTGTAGCCAATACGAGAGGAGTCTGGACCGAAGATAGGGGTACGTATATGAACTTTATGCTGTACCTTAAGGCGAAGGATATGGGGCGTGAAAGTACGGGTTTCGGGTATATTGTTTCCCGCAGCTTAGTTACCGACTTCAAGGAGGTAGTAGAGGACTCTGTTAAATATGCGCTTGATGGCTTAAGAGCTAGTAAATTTGGGAGAAGCATCATAGCCCCCGTTGTTATGTCTCCCGAGGTTGCTGCGGAACTCCTGTTTAATGTACTCGTACCATCTCTATTCGCCTCAAGAGTGCAGGAAGGGCTTAGCCCACTAGCTGGTAAAGTGGGTAAACAGATAGCTAGTGAATCTTTCTCCCTGGTAGATGATGGCACCCTTCCTGGTGGCTTAAGGACGTCTCTCTACGATAGTGAGGGGGTACCAAGGAGACGTACAGTTCTAGTCGAGAAAGGTGTTCTAAAAGGTTTTCTCTACAACACCTATACTGCTAGAAGAGATAAAGTCGAGAGCACAGGTAATGCTTCACGTCGTGCAACAATGGTAGATATATCGCATACCAACCTTGTATTAGCTAGGGGTAAAAGTACCCAGGAAGAACTCCTCTCAGAAGCTAAAGTATTCCTTGATGGATACTTAATGAGTGCCCATACGGTTAACCCCATAACGGGGGACTTCAGCGTTGTAGTTACTAACCCATATCTTATAGAAAATGGTGAAGTAAAGCCTTTACAACCCGTCACAATAGCTGGCAACATATATGAGATCTTAAGAAACAACCCCCTAGCATCACGTCTATCAGAGCAAACACCATATGGGATAGTAACTCCATATCTCCTACTACGGGATATAACTGTTACAGGGTAATTTTTTACCTAAATTTAAGTAGCCTAGGTTTAATATAGAAGAAGGCGGCGGCTTCTCCCGGGTTAACTCCAGCCATAGAAGCTACTGGTACACATTTCGCAACAAGCATATGAAATGAGGGCTTGTTTGGCGGATACTTTATAAATGCCTCGAAGTTAGCCATACCCTTAGCTATGATAAGGTCTGCTTCATTTAACTCATTAAGTAGCTCATCAGAAGCCATACCAGGTATAGGTCCTGCGTCACCTCCAGTACCTATAAGCTTCCCATATTTATTGAGTCCAAGTCCCAGAGCTTCATCATACGTTATATCGTTCTGGTAAGGCTTATCCTTAGCAACTATAACAAGCTCTATATTTATCTTAGAGATCTCTTCGAGAAATAACTTATCGAATACAGCTTCTCCAGCATTATCAAGTAGGAAAACAACCCTATCTACCTGCAGTAGGTAGAGGAAAAGCTCCCTTGTTTCATCCCTAGCTAACCTACCCCCGAGGATTTTCTCAGCCAACTGGTCTGGACCTAGGCCAAGAGGAGCCCCAGGATCCAAGATATTTGCATAAACCATAGCTACAACTATAGCCCTAAATTTCTCGTAGCCCCTTAGACCCTCTATTTTTTCCCGGACGCTTCTAGCAACGTCCTCCGCAATCCTATAGGACTCCTCCTTAAACTCCCTATACGGGTCTTCCTCGCCTATCAACTCCTTAACGAGCTTGAATGCAAGTGTTGCGAGCTCAATAGTAGATATATCCTCGCTTATCCATCCCGCGTACTCCTCCAGCAACCTCTTTAGGGCACGTATTTTCTCCCCCCTAGTTAGCCTAGAGTTTATTATCTCACTAGACCTAACGTTTAGGATACAGGGTATACACTGTGGCCATATATCCACTTCCACCACCGCCTTAAGCTTATATCTTAGCGAATATGTCAGAAGAATATGAATATTTTCCATAACAAGGTAGCTATTGTAACTGGTGCAACAAAGGGTATTGGTAGAGAAATTGTAGACAAGTTTATTTCAAGGGGCTGCTACGTTGTCGGCGTTGCTAGGAGCAAGGATATACTTGCCAGGATGGAGGAAGAATACAATAGGCGCTTCAAAGGCATAGCCATAGACATTACGGAGAGTAATAGCGAGAAGATAATTGTAGAAGAAACGTTGCAATATTTCGGTAAAATAGATTTTCTAGTAAATAACGCTGGAGGAACAATATATGGGGATATTATCGAGTTATCAAATAGGGAAATAGAGTACATAAGTAGACTTAATTTTCTTTCAGCAGCTAAGCTTACGAGAGAAGTTTTACCCCATATGTTGGAGAGAAAAGGGGGTTGGATAATTAACATTATTACGGGTGCAGTATTCGTAGTGTTAACTAGGTTAGCTACGTATGGCGCAGCTAAGGCGGCATTACACTACTTCACGGAAGCCTTAAGGAAAGAAGTTAGTAATAAAGGTATCAGAGTTATAGGCGTATACCCAGGTGCTGTTAGAACATCTTTCTTCGACCACCCAAGTTTTAGAGAAAGAGGGGGAAAGCCAGCTACGAAGCCGATAGAGCCCTCAAAGGTTGCTGAAGCCATAGTTAGGGCTGTGGAGAGAGGTAAGGAGAGAGTCTATGTACCGTGGTGGATTTCTCTCCTCAAGATAGCTACAGTATTCCCGGTAGCTATCGAGGGATAATTCAGG
The DNA here is from genome assembly GCA_027017025.1 of Thermofilaceae archaeon. Classification (GTDB taxonomy): domain Archaea; phylum Thermoproteota; class Thermoprotei; order Thermofilales; family Thermofilaceae; genus JALURH01. The sequence goes on along the minus strand of JALURH010000177.1, from coordinate 1,121 downwards.
AGAGATCGGTTTTTTCTAGCTCTGAGCTGAGGAATTCTTCAAGAACTCTATTCTTCTTCCTAGCTAGGATAACCGCAGCTACATGTGTACATATAGTTTTCCTCCTAGTGTAGCCGAATGCCCTGCTGTAGCAGTCGCAGAAATACCTACCATCCCTTAGCTGCACAACGTTGTAGAAAGAGTATCGATCCCCAAGCTCGGGGAAACCTCTTACACGCCAAAAACCCGGTTTAATGTTTCTAACACCTGCATATACACGTATCAATGCACGCATATACCAGGATCCCCTCTTATCTGGGAAAAGAGCCCTGAGCTCCTCTAGAGCCTCCAGCATAACCCGGTCATACCTATCCCTAGTTATACCCCTGAGAACCCTCCTGGCTCTACCAATAATCTCCCCCAGATCCATAGTCTAGCCCAAAAACTTTAGTTCAATATGCTAAATTTCTTTTAGTATATCCCCTAGTGTATCTTGGCTACGAGAAAAAGAATGTTAAAAAGCTTCTTTTCACTTAAATATATTAGCTATGCAGGAAAAAAGTATTATCCAAAAAACACTTGAACTCTATACATCAAATCTTGTCCTAATAGTACCCCAGATAGCTACACTAATAGTGGGTGCAATACTGGTAGCGCTTATCTGGAGCCTAGGATTATTCATGGGTACATTCATGTTCTTTATGTGGAGAAACATATTTGCCCTCCTGTTTCTCCTCCCCCTAATCCTCGTACTACTACTAGTCTTAGTGGTTGTTGCAGCCATAGCAAATGGAGTAACAGCACATATGGCTGTAGATGTGGTCTATACTGGTAGATGCAGCTTAGGTAGGAGCTTCGAGGTGGCTAAAACGAGGATAGTAGCACTTATAGTTTCACACATAATCGCTGGCATAGTAGTTCTAGTATTGTCGTTGATACCGGTAGTTGGCCGAGCAATAGGCTTAACGCTCTTCACACCTCTACCCATACTTATTATGAGGAATATAGGGGTAGTAGACTCTCTTGGGAGATCAATAAGCATAGTTATAGAATCTATAGGCAAGCGCATAGAAGTCCCACTTGTAATATTCCTAATATACCTCGTAGCAAGCGTTGTCCCGGGGCTAGGATTAATTATATTC
>JALURH010000176.1 GCA_027017025.1 Thermofilaceae archaeon | reverse complement strand
ACATTTATGTACTGTAGGGGATAGAGTAGCAATTTACAAAAATCCCAGAGACGTAGAGCCATGTGGTATACTTAAAGTTAATGAAACCAATATCAATAAGATAAATGAACTAATAGAGAGAGGCGTTGCCTCTCTGGTCTTACCTGTCTATGGATATGCAATTGAACCAGCTCACGGAATTCAGGGAGAAATAGAGCTGGAGATTTTGAGAGAAGAGGAAGTAAATGTGGAGATGTTTAAAATAAAGGATATACCTGAGATATCTTCTAGAGGAGCCTTCAGGACAGCTTCTTTTCTCCCGGAGAATCTATCTATAAAGTACTTTTCCGAAGGTATAAAATTTGTATTTAGTTTGAGGAAAGGGAAGTACGCTACTGTATTGTTACGGGAGTTTATTAAACCAGTAGATATTCTACAATCGGGATTCTGATGTGTGGTGCAGTAATTACCAGTACTGCCATAGATGAAATAATAAAAGAGTTGAAGAAAGCTAAGGTATCCAGACATAGGAGGATAATAGTACTTATTGGAGATGATGATTCAAGACTTATTACGGCTTGCTTGGAAATATTGGATGCTATATATAAGCACTTCAGGAATAAGGGGGCAAAACTACTTTATATTTACCACGCTTTCTACGAGGATGGTACAGTAAGGAAAAGAATGTTTGAGTCCACGTTAACAATACCCTATGTTGTTGAATATATACCGTATCATGAGACCGAAAGGGTTCTGGGACAAACGTATAGCTTAGCTATAGTAGATCTAATGAATAATATAGAGCCCAATGACGTAGGGAGAATTTCCGGAATAGTTGAGGGAGGGGGGCTCTATATTTTCCTTATGCCTAATTTTAAAACATTAATGAATATTGTTACACGATTTCAAAGCAATTTGTTAACGCCTCAGTATGATGAAAATAGTTTACGACGATTTTTCGAACAACGTTTTATTAATAAATTGCTAGAGCATAACGGTATTGCGATATATGATACAGAGAAAAAAACCTTTGTAAAAAGATTTGGAAGGACTAGAATTACGAGATTTAGAAGACACGAATTGGTCTTCCCGAGAAAGCCTAAAATTCCATTAAAAGTATTCTCTTTGGCTATAACACAGGATCAAGTAAATGTTTTATCCTTATTAGATGAGTTTTATCGAAAGGCAGATGAGAAACTTGTTTTAGTATTAACAGCTGATAGAGGAAGAGGGAAATCCTCTGTAATTGGCCTCGGACTAGGAGGTTTAGCTCATAAGTTAAGGAAAGCTAAAGGTAGATGCCGCGTAATCGTAACTTCTCCATCCGAGCTAAACGTTCAAGAGGTTTTCAGATTCGCTAAAATCGCCTTAGAAACACTCGGACATGAAATAAGGGTTGAGGAGAGGGGCGGAAGAATAATTGCTATACGTAGCAAAGCAATAGATATCGAATACTACCCCCCTCTTCATGCATTGAAGAGGAGAGCAGATATTATAGCTGTAGACGAGGCAGCTTCTCTTCACGTACCTATGTTATTCGCTATTTTAAAGAGATTTGATAAAATAATATACTCCTCCACAATACATGGGTATGAAGGAGCTGGCAGAGGATTTTCGGTAAGATTCCTCGGGAGTCTCCGCAAACTCTCTGGAATAAAAATTCTTGAGTACGAAATGGATGAGCCCATAAGGTACGCTAAGAATGATCCCATTGAGAAATGGATTTTCAATACTCTACTCCTAGATGCGGAGCCAGCTGAGCTTTCGGAAGAAGATTTCACTATGGTAGAGCAGGGCGAGATTGAGTATTATATCCCTAGTTTAGAGAAATTCTTCCTAGAAAACGAGGAGGAGCTACGCCAATTCTTCGGTATATATATTATGGCGCACTATCGCAATAATCCGAATGATCTAGGTATAATGATGGATGCGCCTCATCATTTTGTTCGCGCACTAAGGCTAAAAAATGGTAAAATAGTTGTCTCGCTAGAGTTGGCAGAAGAAGGCCCTCTTCTAGGAAAAATAGCGTATGAATCGGCGAAAGGTGCATGGATTATGGGTAATATAGTACCTGATAGATTGATAAAGCATTACAAGTTAATTGATTTTGGGAAATTTAAGGGTATAAGAGTAGTCAGAATAGCTACTCATCCTGAGGTTATGAGAAAAGGTCTTGGCTCCAAAGCTCTAGAAATGCTTGAAGAAGAATTTAGAGAGAAAGGGTACGACTGGATCGGTGCTGGTTTCGGTGTAACTAAAGAGTTATTAAATTTCTGGATAAAAAATGGTTATATTCCCGTACATATGAGTCCTGAGAGAAATCCCGTTAGTGGCGAATATTCTGTCATAGTAATTAAGCCCTTGAGGGAAGAGGTCTATAAGTATATTGAAGTTATAGCATGGGAGTTCAAGAAAAAAATTCTTGGTTCTTTACCTGAGCCATATCATGATTTAGATCCGAGAACAGTAATTATGTTAGTTAAATCAACGCCCAAGAAGAAATATTTGTCTAATTTGTCCATTTTTCAGATAGCTAGATTTATGTCATATGCATGGGGGGAGATGACTTTAGAGAACTGTATGGACGTAATGGTCGAATTATCTAAGAGATATTTCTTTGAAAAGGGGGATGACGAGCTAACTATTCTACAGAAGCTTTTGCTAATAACTAGAGTATTACAAGCAAAAAGTTGGCGGGTCACTTGTGAAGAACTAGGTATCTCGCCACCATCAGCTATGGAAGAAGTAAGAAAAGCTGCGAAAATATTATCGAGGCTCTTTTTGGATGTTGCTTCTGAGAAAGATGCTGAAAGATTCTTGTATCTCTCCTTAGAGAGACAGTGATAACCTAGTCTGGCTTTAGGCTTTTTACAAATTTGACTGAGTCCTTACATATTGAAAAACATAAACCACAATAGTCACATATTTCCTCTGCTTCTGTAAAACCCCCATCATATTCTGGCCTAAAGGCACCATAAGGGCAAATGTTTCTGCAAATATCTCCCTTTAAGGTATCCAATGCTATTTTCATTCCCTTTGGTACTTCATCCCACCTTATAGGTAAACTGGATGAGATTTGGGGGGAGTAGCGACTTATAGATATTTTGCTGAAAATATAGGAAGTATCGTAGAGGACTACATTAAATATATCCAAGAGATCATCTCTTTTTCCCAGCACTTCATCACTAATATATGCTAGACTTATCTCCGGTATCTGTGTTGCTAAACTAGCTACAATTCTCAATATAACTCTCGAAAATACCGTTGAATGAACCCTAAAAACATGTTTTCCTATAGTATATATTGGATGGGATGAGAATACCAAACCATTAACTCCTGCTGAAACCAGCTTCTCCAAGAAATCTGTATTTAAGGGTAGGTTAATAGATACTTTAGCTATTACAGGTTTACTAGCTATCGATATAAGTTCTTCAACGATATCCAATGCAAAATGTTCAAATCCTCTCTTCATTGATTGAAGAATATAAGATGTTGATAGATCAAGTTCTATTCCATCAAACTTCTTATCTACCTTTTCCAGAAGAAGGATCCATTCGGAAAGAGGTCCACCGCTTATTGAAGCAAAAACCGGTATATTACCTATCCTTTTTATCTCCTCAGATAGGGAAAAAACATCTTTAGGTATTGTACTTAATGGGCGGGAAACCGCTATATACGTTCTATCACTATTGTATTCAACAAGCTTTATCCGAAAAAATATTTTATTTTTCTCTAAGGGATCGGTAAGTGACAAAGTAGGCATTATAAAAATACCAGCATTTTCCTCCGTAGCCTTCGTATATAAATCTTTGCTAAAAATCACGTTCTCACTACTTAATCCCCAGTTACTTCTCAACCTGTAGCTAGCAAAGAATGACTTAGGCATATTCTCACTTTATCCTGCATTAATTGTTAATAATATGCGTCATAGAAATAAATATGCTGAGCAATGCTATGAAGAAGGGTACCAAAGCAGATAGGTGAAGAAAACTACATAAGTATTTTACGGAACTCCTCTTCTATTCTCTCATACTTTCTAATATCTTCTGATGTTATGCTAGGCTTCACCTTTTGCATAGCAATTTCAAAGTGTTTCATCGAAACCTTTGTAGGTTTTCCAGCTTCTCTTAATGCATTTAATGCTGCTTCTCTACATAGTGCGGCTAGGTCTGCTCCTGTGTATCCTTCTGTTCTTTTTGCTATTTCTTTTAGGTTTACGTCTTCTGCTAGCGGCATATTTCTTGTATGTACCTTCAATATTTCTAGTCTAGCTTCTTCATCTGGAGGAGGAACATATATTACACGGTCAAAACGGCCAGGCCTAAGTAAAGCAGGATCAATAATATCAGGCCTATTAGTAGCACCAATAACAACAACACCCTCAAGCCTCTCCAAACCATCCAACTCAGTAAGCAACTGGCTTACGACCCTCTCTGTAACACCTGAATCGCCTAAACTTAATCCCCTCATTGGCGCTACCGAATCTATCTCATCTATGAAAACGACGCTTGGAGCAACCTGCCTGGCTTTCCTAAACAATTCTCTTATTGCTCTCTCGCTTTCACCCACCCACTTACTAAATATTTCAGGGCCCTTAATACTGACAAAGTTTGCTTCACTTTCTGTTGCTACTGCTTTAGCGAGTAAGGTTTTCCCACACCCAGGGGGGCCGTAAAGCAAAATACCCTTAGGCGGCGCTATACCTAGTTTCTCGTAAGCATCAGGGCGTTTTAGTGGCCATTCAACAGCCTCCCTTAACTGCTGCTTCACATCCTCCAACCCACCAACATCACTCCACCTAACAGCTGGGATCTCTACCTCTATTTCCCTTAGGGCACTAGGTGTGATCTCGCGATAAGCATTCATGAAATCGTCCATTGTAACCTTAAGGTTTTCTAACACCTCGACAGGGATCTCTTCCTTATCTAGATCTATCTGCGGTAAAATTCTTCTTAGAGCCTTCATTGCAGCCTCTCTACATAATGCAGCTAGATCTGCACCTACGAATCCATGTGTTATCTCTGCAAGCTTTTCTAGATCGATGTCTTCTGCTAACGGCATATTCCTTGTATGCACTTTAAGTATCTCTAGCCGTCCTCTCTTATCTGGTACGCCTATTTCAATCTCCCTATCGAAGCGTCCTGGCCTTCTTAACGCTGGATCCAAAGCATTTGGTCTATTTGTTGCTCCGATAACTATGACATCTCCCCTAGCTTCAAGTCCATCCATTAGTGCTAGTAGTTGTGCTACTACTCTTTTCTCTACTTCTCCAGTTACCTCCTCCCTCTTAGGAGCTATAGCATCAATCTCATCAATAAAAATAATAGAAGGAGCATGCTCCTTAGCCTCTTCGAATATTTCACGTAATCTTTGTTCGCTTTCTCCATAGAATTTACTCATTATTTCTGGACCATTTATAGCTATGAAATAGGCGTCTGTTTCATTTGCCACCGCTTTAGCGAGTAAGGTTTTCCCACACCCAGGGGGGCCGTAAAGCAAAATACCCTTAGGCGGCTCAATACCCAATCGCTTGAAGAGCTCCGGATGCTTCAGCGGAAGCTCAACCATCTCCCTAATCTTCTGCTTAGCCTCCTCAAGATCACCTACATCGTCGTAAGTGACCCTAGGTATCTTACCTGTCTCGACTGGTCTTTCAAGTATTTTTAAGTGCGTTCTATCAGTAATTATAACTGGACCTCTTGGTTTTACATTTATAACAGTAAAATGTATTGTTTGTCCAAGAACAGGTACCTGTATAACATCTCCCTCTACAAGGGGTCTGTCGATTAGCCTTTTCTTAACATATGCTACAAAATTCTCATCTATAGCTAGCGTCATAGATGTCGGTGCTAACCTAACCATAGTAGCTTCCTTTACTTCAGCTTTCCTAACCTTTACCTTCTCGCCTATGCTAACTCCAGCGTTTTTACGTGTCCACCCATCCATCCTTATAACTTTCTGTCCTCGATCTTCCGCATATCCTGGCCATGCTATTGCCACAGTTTTCCTTCTACCTTCTATCTCTACTACATCACCAGCTGAGATGCCAAGTAGTTCCATAGCTTCTTCATCTACCCTGACCCTTCCTCTACCTACTTCATGTTGTCTTACTTCAAGTACCTTAAGCTCTACCTCATTTACATGTTTCCAACCTTTCACACAGAAACCCCCATATAAGACTAGAAATACCTGTATAAGGGGACATGAACCTACTATTTAAATAATGCTCTTAGAAATAGCTCTCTTTATCTGACAGAAAAATTTAACATATAATACATGTAATGGAGAAGAGTCATACAAATTAGTTAGGGGTGGTAAAGGTGCCTGTAGATAAGGGAGACTTTATACTTGTTAATTATATTGTCAAAGTATTGGATGGAGAAGAAAAAGTTATAGACACAACTCTCGAAGAAGTAGCGCGTGAAAGCGGTATATACAGAGAAAACTCGGTATATGGGCCTGAACTAGTAATTGTAGGTGAAAATTTTCTTCTATCAGCTGTCGAGGAAACTATTATAGGAATGAATGAAGGAGAAGAGAAGGAGATAGTTTTAGAGCCGAAGGATGCGTTTGGAGAGAGAGATCCTAATAACATTAAAGTTTATTCTGCGAGGATATTTAGTCAAAGAGGTGTGATTCCGAGGGTAGGAGAGGAAATAGAGGTAGAGGGTAGGAGAGGTAGAATCATAAGAGTAGGAGGGGGAAGAGTTACTGTAGACTTTAACCATCCATATGCTGGGAGAAAAGTATCTTTTAAAGTTAAAGTGGAAAAAATTTTGAAGAGAGAGGAGGAAAAAATTTCCGAGCTATTCCATAGATGGTTTAGAACCATCTCTCGAGAAGATATTAACGTTAAAATTGACAGGAACACTGCTAAAATTGGTGTACCATTAACTATCTTTAATGTAGAAGGAGCATATATACTCATAAATGGTTTTTCTAGAGATATCACTAAGTACATTAAAGATATAGATGAGATAAAAATAGAGGAAACTATAACAATAGAGCGCCCTAAGAGGGAGGATGTCGTCGCCGAGTCTTCTGGCGAAGACCTTGACGCTGGGAAGACCAAGACCACAGAGAACTCGGAGGGGGCTGAAGCAACTCAGCCTCAACAATAGCTAAGTCTCCAGGAAGGATTTGTAAAATTTTTATTATACGAACCTTTTCTCCATTAGCTATATATCTAGGTGAACATAACTCACCTAGCTCCTTGACTAATTCGGGTGGACATTTAGGTTGTGTATAGGTTATCGTTATACCCTCCATAGCTAAACGTTTATTTACTAGAAGCCTTATAGGAAGTTCCTCGACTACGCTAACACGTAAATACTCACTCAGTACAGGACATTTCTGTTTAAAGTTTCTAACCTTAATTACCTTATATCGCCCGCCTGGGCGAAGTTTTCCCATACATACCTCAAATAATTTACAGCCACTACATACCCTAGTAGCTCTAACAGTAAATATAGTGCCTACTTTCGCTTGATATTCAGTAACTAACGCAACTATCTTCCTTGGCAACCTTTTACACCGCCTAAGAAGTTATATATATCACTTAGCAAAACTCTTACTAAGCCTTTTCTTGGAGTTATGGGTGTAAATATGTTTAGCTGTGAGCAAGAAAGTAAGACTTTAGAATTCCCTAAAAAACTTAAGGGAACTACTACTATCGGTATAGCGTTTAGGGACTTTGTAGTATTGGGTGCTGATAGACGAGCAACCAGCGGATACTATATAGCGAGTAGGTATGCACAGAAAATTCTTGTAATAGATAGACATGTAGCTGCAACTATTGCTGGTGTAGTTGGGGATGCTCAACAGCTAGTTGAACGTTTAAAGCTAGAGGCTAGGCTCTACGAATCTTCAACCGGGATGCCTATTAGTGTTGCAGCACTAGCAAATGTTGTGTCAAATATCTTATTCGGGTATAGACCATTTCTAGCGGTACAAATGCTCTTAGGAGGAGTAGACAGTAGTGGCGCCTCATTATATAGTATAGACTGGCTTGGTACGGTAACTAAAGAGAAATATACTGCAACAGGCTCCGGTTACTCATTTGCTATAAGTCTTGTTGAAAGCCAATATAGTGAGGATTTGTCGAAAGATGAAGCCTTGAAGCTAGCCGTTAGAGCTATTAGAGCTGCTACGCAGAGAGATCCTGGTAGCGGCGAAGGAGTTGATGTAGCACTAATTTCAAGCGAAGGAATTAAAATTATGAAGGGAGAAGATATTATCTGAAAATAGTTCTGCAGCGTCCTGTAAGGTAAGGTGGTAAGGGTTTGGAAACAATTATTAAAGCAGCTACTGAGATAAGACGAGCAATACTAGAGTTGGTTCCAGTTTATGCCGAAATTACTAAGGTGGAATTTGAGGGACCACGTATTGCAATATATTCTAGGAAACCAGAAGTTTTTCTAGAGAAAGAGGGGGAACTGATAAAAAACATAGCTAAAAGGGTGAGAAAGAGAATAGTAGTGCGAGGAGACCCCCAATCAAGGCTTCCCGAGAAAGAAGCTACGATGTTTATCAAGGAAATTATACCAAAAGATGCGGGGCTATCGGAGGTATATTTTAACATAGTAACCGGAGAAGTAGAGATAGAGGTTTCCAAGCCAGAGAATATTGATAGTAGTGTGAGATACGAGATACTTGCAAAAACATTATGGTATCCACGGTTTATAAGAAAACCACCTCTTTCTTCAAGGACATTAAGAGAAATAAGGGAACTCTATCGAATATCAGCTAACGATAGACTACGTTTCCTGAGAGACTTAGGACAGAAAATATATCGTGTACAACTTTTCCAAGACGATTACGTAAGAATAACTGCTTTAGGATCGTTTCAGGAAGTGGGTAGGAGCGCTATACTCATCCAGACTCCTGAAAGTAAAGTACTGCTAGATTCGGGAATAAAACCCTCCTCAAATGGTGATGAGTTCCCATTCTTCGAGTTACCAGAGTTCAGCATAGATGACTTAGATGCGGTTGTAATAACACATGCACATCTTGACCACTGCGGCATCCTTCCCTATCTTTTCAAATATGGGTATAAAGGGCCAGTATATATGACAGAGCCTACTCTCTATCTTTCAAAACTTTTGTTTGAAGATTATATCCGTATAGCTGAAAGAGAGGGGCGTGTACCTCCGTATACTATGCGGGATGTAGCTTCAGCAATACTAAATACATATACTTTAGGGTATGGGGAGGTTACTGATATATCTCCTGATACGAGGCTCACGTTATATAGGTCAGGACATATCCTAGGCTCAGCGCTAGTTCACCTCCACATAGGTGAGGGGCTCCTCAATATAGTCTATACAAGTGACCTAAAATATGCTAGAACAATGCTACTTGATCCAGCACATACTAAGTTTCCGCGTGCAGAAGTTTTAGTCATTGAGTCAACATATGGAGGTAGCCAAGACAAACTTCCCGATGAAACAGAGGCTCAATTAAATCTTGCTGAGATAGTGTTACATACAATAAGGAGGAGTGGGGTAGTCCTCATACCAGTCTTAGCTATCGGAAGAGCTCAGGAAATACTCCTCGTGCTAATTAGCGCTATAAAGAGAAAACTTATACCTGAAATACCAATATTCATTGAAGGAATGATAGACGAAGTATCCGCTGTCCACACAGCATTTCCTGAATACCTTTCCCAGAAGACTAGGGAATTAATATATTCCGGTGAAAATCCCTTTACAGCACCTAACGTTCATATAGTGAAGGGGGAAAGCAGAGAAGAGATCATAAATACCAGGCCTTCAGTAATACTAGCTACCTCCGGTATGTTGACTGGAGGACCTGTACTTGAATACCTTAGGCTTCTTGCTGACGATGATCGTAGTAGCCTAGTATTTGTTAGTTACCAGATCGAGGGAACACTTGGTAGAAGAATTCTACAAGGCTTAAGGACACTAACCTTTACTAACAGTAAAGGAAAAATGGAAGTAAAGGAATTAAAAATGGAGGTCCGGCAAATAGAGGGGTTCTCGGGACATAGTGATAGAAGACAACTAACAAGATATTTAAGGCATATATCTCCAACACCTAGGCTTGTAATACTTAATCATGGGGAGAAAACCAAAATTGGAGAGTTTAGAGGATACTTAGTTAACTATGCTTCAAAGAAGTTTGGATTAAACTTTAACGTTATAGCTCCACAGAACCTAGAGACATTGAGGCTCTTATAAAAGACTACAGCTCCAGAGAAATCTTCCAGAGATTGTCTCCAGCATAGTGGATGTTCCTCACAGCCCTACCCTTTTTTGCAGATAGTATCTCACTACTAGACATTAAGGCTTCTCCTACAGCAAATATTCTTTCCTTTTCATAGTCGGCAATCAATACTATACCACCTTTATCAAATACTCCTTCCACCTTGACTATACCCGGTACCATAACATCGGCACCATTCAGTATATGTGGTACTGCACCTTTATCAACAAAAACCCTAGGTAAGTTTATAGAGAAGCTCTGTCTAACCAGACCTATTAATAGTGGATACATTCTTCCCTTATACTCAAAGAGAAACGGTTTTCCATCTACAATCACTGCGAGAGGATAGTCCTTTAACCTAAGCTTAGCGACCTCGATTTTCTCAGAATCAACAATTATCCTCTCTACATCAATACCCAATTCCTTACCTACCTTATTAGCTAGTTTCCTTCGATCCTTTTTGCTCAACATATACCTCGATGCTATCACTGCCCTCCGTCCTAACATCTACAACACCTTCAACAGTATAGTAAGATATTGTACCCTCCTTATCAACAATAGCTATAACTAGCTCCCGACCACTCTCAAGAGCTCTTCTAAACATCTTCTCGAATTCAACAAAACCAAGTCTTACACCTTCCTTAACTATCCTGACAAGCAATCTTCTAACACTACTTTTCCTCTTCCAGTCAACAATAAACTCTAAGTTATCTACCCCCGGTTTGGCTATCAATGCCCTATTTCTCAGATCGGAATATACATTGAGTTTTACCCAAAAATCCGGATCATTTTTTGCTCCAAGCTCCACTAATTCCTTGAAATCTATTTCCCTGTTATTAGATACAGAAACTTTCAAAAGACCCCTATAAACTAGGTATGAAGCTTCAACAAAGTTTAGAAAAATCTTATTAGCCTTTAAAAAACCATAACCCCTTTCCTTTAGGAAGTTGACCCCCTCTTCGTTCGAAACCACTATGAAATTATCCTCGAGCTTACCACTGTATGGTTGACCACTGCTCATAAGAGATTCCCAATATAACAGGAGTAGCTAATATATTAGTGCTCACACATATGGATGGAGCCCCGGCCGGGACTTGAACCCGGGACCTCCGCCTTTCTGGGCTTCCAGGGCTAGGTATTACCTACCAAGGCGGCGCCATAACCAGCCTAGGCCACCGGGGCATGCCGCCACCTCCATTCATCCCATCAGCGTTGTGGAGGCGGTCTAACGTAGTTAGGGATAATCATCCATAAAAATCTTCTTTTCTTAGAGTCAAGGAAACTTTAATTAAAGACCTTCTATAGTTTTGATTAGGTGCGGCCGTGGTCTAGCCTGGACTATGATGGCGGCCTGCCATTGGCCACCTTTGGATGACCTGCAGAGCGCCGCAGAACCCGGGTTCAAATCCCGGCGGCCGCACCACAATACCTTATATTTATCTCTAGTAAAACATAGGTCATGTTGGAGGTTAAAGTGCTTTATACATACTATCGAAGTAAATGTGTGTGAAGAAGAGCTATAATGATGCTTTCTGTAAGGCCAAATCTATGTCAACTGATCAATCGAGAGATTAGCTATACCTATAACAAAACGCGATAAATGGTGGGCCGGCCGGGATTTGAACCCGGGACCTCCCGGTTATCAGCCGGGCGCTCTTTCCAGGCTCTTTGCTAAGCTAACCGGGCTGAGCCACCGGCCCCTACCATTTATCTTACAATCCCTAGATATATTATTTTTATCTTCCCTAAATAACGAAAATGTTATGGCGGGCCCGCCGGGACTTGAACCCGGGACCTCCGGCTCCGCAGGCCGGCGCCCTATCCAATCTGAGCCACGGGCCCTACCTCTAAAAAAGGTTTACTAGAGTACTATTTTAGTAGTGGCTTTACTAGATTTAATATAGCTTCTTCCCAATTCTTAGCTTTTACTACTCCTGAAGCCAATAGTACTCCAACAGTTCCTAATTTTAATGCTGCAGCTACGTCATCCCCGGTAGTTATACCAGCACCACAGAGCACCTTAACGTCTGGATTAACCTTCTTTACAAGTTCAACTGAGCCTAAGACAACTTCTGGTTTAGCTTTAGATACAGGAATACCCGTTCCAATTAGTTCTGGCGGCTCTATGGCAACCATGTTGGGTCCAAGTGCAGCCATCGCTGCTGTGACTTCAGGAGTGTTGGTACATACTACCGTTACCAACCCTATTTTCCTGGCTTTTTTGACAAGAAAATCTACCTGGTCTGCTCGTATCCTTCTTTCAGAGTGATTTAACATAGTTCCCGTAGCTCCAGCATCTTTGATTGCTTCAAGTGTTATATGTCCTGTGTGGCTCCCTGGATCTACCGCATCGGCATGCTGAGAGAAGACAGGTATTTCTACCCGGGATGCTATTAATGCAAGATCAGTTACTTGGGGCGCTACCGCTATAGTTATACCTGTATCTTTACTAATTTTCTCCGCAACCTTAGCTAGTTCAAGGCCCTTCTTACCACTTGCTTGAGAATATGCTTTGAAATTAATTAAAACGAGAGGATACTTGATTTCCACGTTCTTCCCCCTTCTCTTCAATTAAGTAGAAAGTTATAAGTGTACCTTAAGAATGAAGAATAATATTATTGAGTGGGCACTAAGAGTTCTATTTAGGGATTATGTGGCGTCTTCTGAGACCGGACTCTGTTAGCATATGGAAAAATGAGGAAGTCAGGAAAAGATTAAGTCACTACAGGGCAATTTTGCTTGGGAAAAGACCTCCTAAGTATAGAGTTGTTAAGAAGATGTATGTGGACTTTAATGTGGATGATTCTCTCAAGGAACTCTTGAAGATACATAGGAAAGCTTCCGAGGAATTTAAGGGCCTATATAGGGATATAGTGAACGACGTCATGTCATTAGAGGAGCTTGATGAAGGAGATAAAAGCTTTCTAGACCTAAAAACATTGTTATTGAAAAAAATCATTAAGGAATGCATGTTATGCGAGTGGAGATGCGGCGTAAATAGAGAGAAGGGAGAGAGAGGAGTTTGTGGATTAAATTCCACAGTTAGAGTAGCTTCAGCATTCCTACATTTAGGTGAGGAAGCCCCGCTTGTTCCATCGGGAACCATATTCTTTACGGGATGCAGCTTTAAATGTGTTTTCTGTCAAAACTGGGATATATCTACAAGACCCGAAAATGGCGTAGCTGTATCCCCTAGGGAACTTGCTGAAATAGCTACAAGGCTTTATCTTGAAGGAGCCAGAAATATAAACTATGTTGGAGGAAATCCTGACCAGCAACTGCATATTATAGTGGAGTCATTAAAGTATATGGACGTTAATGTACCCCTCCTTTGGAATAGTAACATGTATATGTCTATTGAATCCCTAGCTATACTTGTTGATTTAGTAGATATATGGTTGCCCGACTTTAAATATGGAAATAATGAATGCGCCCTAAAACTCTCCAAGATACCTAGATATTTTGAAGTAGTATCTAGAAACCATAGGATAGCATGTAGAAATGGTGATATGATAATTCGGCATCTCGTTTTACCTGGGCATATAGAGTGCTGTACCAAGCCTATACTGAAATGGATCGCTGAACATTGTCCACAAACACTTGTTAATATTATGGAGCAGTATCGTCCCGAACACCTCGTACTCCGTTATCCACATAAGTATCCAAGTATAGCTAGAAGAGTTCATGGTGATGAGCTACAGGAAGCTTATAGGTATGCCGATCAACTAGGAATTTGCTGGAGACCGGTGAGTTAATGTATATTCTGGAAAAAGAAAGGATCTTACAGTGGGTAGTTAGAAATAAAGTAGATAAAGTTATAATTCAGGCACCTAATGGGTTAAAGCAACATGTTAGGGAAATCATAGATCTACTTGAAGAAAACGGGGTCACAGTATTTATTTCGGCAAGCCATACATGGGGTGGCTGCGACATCGTTTTTGATGAAGCATATAAGCTAGGAGTAAAATACGTACTGCATATTGGACATCACGGTCCACATCGTGTAACTATCCCAGATAATATATCTATACTATTTATCCCAGCGTATTTCGATAGAAACCCTACACCTATTTTTGAGAAGGCTCTGGAAGAAATTAAAGATAAGAAGGTAAATACTATATCTATAGCAACTTCGGTTCAGCATATAAAGTGGTTAAGGGAACTTAGAAAAAAGGCACTAAACTACGGTTTCAGGGTGAATATTAGAAAAGGTGTAGGGGGTTTAGAGGGATTAGTTATTGGTTGTGAATACTCTGCGATAGATCCCGAGGCTGATGAGATATTTATTGTCTCAGGTGGTTATTTTCACGCATTAGGTGCTGCATTATGGTCGAGAAAGGATGTGTGGAAGATAGACCCTTATTTATCTCTCTATGAAAGAGTGAGTTATAGAAAGGTGGTCTCGAGGAGGTTATATAATATTACGAACGCTATGGATGCTAAAAAGTTCCTTATTATAGTCTCTGTAAAGCCTGGGCAGTACTCTATGGAGACCGCTCTGAAAGCAAAGAGGCTTATAATAGAGAACAATAGAAGCGCAGATATAGCAGTATTCAACGATGTAACTATGGAGAAAATACAGAACCTTGGTAAGTATGACGCCTACTTAAATACTGCTTGCCCGAGACTAGCTGTTGATGACTCTAGCCTATTCCCCTCCCCAGTGATAAATCCTGGAGAGCTAAAATACGTTCTCAAAAGGAGTTTAGATGACTATGACCCTAGGGACAGTATTAGTTTTAGCCTTTAATGCAGGGATAAATACGTTCTCTTAAGTAAAAGAGCATCTTCCTCTAGGTTGGGGCTTTCGGAGATAATCACGCCCTTTACATCAAACTCTTTTAACGCCTTAAGTAAATCTAGGTATTTAAAATCTGACTCATCTAGGTTAAGGTGTCTAACTTCTCCTTTATCGCTATACTCTATCCCTGATACATGGATATGCATATTTCCCAAGCCTTCACGCCCTAAGGCCTGCTCTATAATTGAGAGAACTTCCATGAATCTCTCATATGTATCCATAAGACCTCCTTCTCGTGCATGTAGGTGAGCAAAGTCTATGGTAGGCATAACCATTTCCAGTTCCTGGCTGAGCCTTAAAAGCTCCCTTAAATGCCCGAATTGTGTAGGTTTTCCAGTGATTTCAGGCCTTATCCAGATTTCTATGCCCTCATCACTTAGTATATCAACAATTATACGTAGCTTGTCTCGTATAATATAGTATACTTCTTCCTTGTTCCCATAATCCTTATAATATCCTGCGTGGAAGCAGACACTCCATGCACCAGCTAGGTATCCTATTCTAGCGGACTGTAAGACTCTTTCCATACTAGCCTTAGCTTTTGCTTCATCCCTCGAGGCAAGATTAATGTAGTATGGAGCATGTACAGTTAATATCACTTCTAATTCCCGACTGAGTTTCTTAATTTCTCGTGCCGTTTGTTCACTTAAATTAACCCGCCTGACAAACTCTAGCTCCATAGCATCTAACCCCAGTCTTTTTACCTCTAGAATCCCCTCTTTGGTTGATCTCTTCTTTACACTCTTCGGTATACCAGCGGGACCAAAGTAGAGTCTTTCTGGCCGCCACATACTAATCCGAATAGATAATAGTAATCATAACAGATAAGGACTTTGACATTAAAGAGCGATATTTAGTTCCAGGAAAGGAGCGTTTCCCTTCCTTCCTTTAATATCGAGTTTAAGGGAAGAAAATATCCTCATGCGATACTCATTAAATAACTCTATTCTAAACCTCTATCTCCTTAGACAAAACAATTAAATAACAATAGAAAATAAGAATAACAGCCGGGGTAGCTCAGCCCGGTAGGCTTATAATCACATAAAGCCCGGGAAAGAGCGTCCGGCTGTTAACCGGGTGGTCCCGGGTTCAAATCCCGGCCCCGGCGCCACTATGTCTCGCTAGTGACCTTTTCATTCTACTCTACTACCTAAGGATAATCTAATCAAAGTTCTAGGGTGAGGATATTCGGTTCAATAATACCTTTAGGATGGGTCAGACCTGTATTTAGCTTATCTTCCTTTGAGGGAAAACTCAGTCCATTTTTGAATCTCCTAGGGCTATTTGATCACTTATTAACCTTAACCCAGAAAAATGTAAACTAGCATCTACGAATCCTCACCCATGACAAGAAAACTAAGAGAAAAAACATACAACTTCAGCAAAGCATACCACATTTACCTGAGAAACCCGAAAAAGTAATACACCACTTCGCCACAGAAATAGGGTTTAGAGAAACAAAGAGAAAAACAAAACTACAAACACTACTAAAACACCACTAACCCCCACAACCAACCAGAATAGCCAAAAAACCAAAAATTCTTTACACATATTTTATCACAACCCACCAAAACCAACAACACCAACTCCTTTACAAAAAACGAAAAAAGCAAAACCCGTAAAAATGGTGCCGCGGCCGGGATTTGAACCCGGGACCTCCCGCTGGAGGAGACTTAATCTCTGTCTCCGATTATTAGGTTCCCGAGATATCTAAACTTCAGCCGGGCGCTCTCCCAGCTGAGCTACCGCGGCTCGATATCTGTTTTGTTAATGTATTTAATAACTTTTTCTTATTATTGTTTACTTTATCCATGGGTAAAGTTCCTTTAGGTATTTAATTGATTCCCTTATTTTTTCCTCAGGGTACTCATAGGGAGGTAGCTTATTTTCAATAAATGCTTGATATGCCGCAAGATCTAGCAGTCCATGCCCACTTAGGTTGAAGAGTATAACGGTTTCTTCCCCCTTCTTCTTAGCTTTTAAGGCTTCATCTATTACAGCTTTTACTGCATGAGCTGTCTCTGGAGCTACGACTATTCCTTCAGCTTGAGAGAATAGCCTTGCTGCCTCAAATACTTCCACTTGATTATACGCAATAGACTCTACAATCCCCTCCTTTTTTAAGAGACTTATTGTTGGCGCAGCACCATGGTACCTTAAGCCTCCAGCATGTATAGGTGGGGGTATAAAGTCGTGGCCAAGAGTATACATCTTTAATAGGGGAGTTAACCTAGCCGTATCTCCGTGATCGTACGCATATATACCTTTAGTTAGGGATGGACTTGCAGTAGGCTCTACCGCTACAAACCTAGTGTTTTTTGAAGCTTTACCCGAGACACTCATATAATAAAACGGGAAAAATATTCCTGCAAAATTGCTTCCTCCCCCAACACAACCTATTACTATATCTGGATAATAACCAGCTGCATCCATCTGCTGCAATGCTTCAAGGCCAACAATTGTTTGATGCATTAAAACATGGTTAAGAACGCTTCCTAAGCTGTACTTTGTATCTTCGTGTGTAACCGCATCCTCTAATGCCTCACTGATAGCTATCCCTAAGCTACCTGGATTATTGGGATCTTCCTCTAAAATCTTTCTACCAACCTGGGTACGGTTACTAGGGCTGGGGATAACTTCTGCTCCCCAAATATTCATTAACACACGCCTATAGGGTTTCTGTTCATAACTGACTTTAACCATATATATTGTTGCTTTCATGCCAAAGAACATTGTTGAAAACGCTAAAGCGGACCCCCACTGTCCAGCTCCGGTCTCAGTCGTTAAACGTTTAACACCTTCTTTGGCACTATAATATGCCTGTGCCACAGCAGTATTTGGTTTATGGCTACCAGGAGGACTTACACCCTCATATTTATAAAATATTTTTGCAGGCGTCTTAAGCATTTCCTCAAGCCTATATGCCCTCATCAATGGTGTAGGCCTCCATAGTAGATAAATATCCCGTACTTCAGTAGGAATATCTATCCATCTATCACTACTAAACTCCTGTTTAATGAGTTCCTTAGGGAATATAGGTTCCAGGTCTTTCTCTCTAATTTCCTCACCAGTCATAGGATTTATCGGCATAGGCAGTTTTTCCGGAAGGTCAGGAAGTATATTGTACCATTTTCTTGGTATATCATTTTCATCAAGGATATACTTCTTGATCATTTTTGTACTCACATGTACAAAAATGTACTGTAAGGTACATAAATAGTTTACTAACCTTGTACCAGAGATATAGACTTAACTTAGAGGTATCTAAACTTTATATTTGAATGAGGGTTTGGATAGAGGTAAATAAGGTATTTGGATCTTCAGATAAAAAACTAGCAGTAATTAGAACATTACTAATCCATGGTTTAAGAGTAACAGAAGAGGGTATTTTTTGTGGAGAGAACATACGTATTCCATATACTTCAATAGCTACGGCTATAGGTGTTGACCGAAGAACAGTAGTCGAAACAATTAAGGAGATAATTAGTAACGATTTTTTGAGAGAATTTTTCCGCAACATAGAGCCAGCCGGATCCTCTTTAAGAAAAGTTGCTAAATTACTAGGTTACAGAGTACTTATTATAGAAACCTATGAGGATAAACCGGGAATCCTTGCTTCAGTAGCTTCAGCTCTCGCTGAGAAGGGTATCAACATAGTTCAGGTAATAGCTGAAGATCCAAACCTATTTAAAGAACCAAAGCTCTATATCGTAACATCCAGCTCGGTCCCGGGAGAAGTTATAGATAAAATGCTTGAAAACCCTATTATAAAAAGAATTACTATATCCTAAGTCCATTAAACCAGGATAAGCATCCTGGCTAACTACACATTAATTAAGAGGAGGTATATTAATTAGTTTGATTTAATATCCACTTTATAGAATCCATCCTATTGGGGCCCGTAGCTCAGCTGGGAGAGCGCCGGGAACACAATTTAACTCCCGGTCTAAAGCCGCCCTCACATAGCAGGACTTGGGATCGGCGGAGGTCCCGGGTTCAAGTCCCGGCGGGCCCACCACACTATGGGGCAGAAACTATGTGTAATTCGCAGAGATATTGATTATTTTAGGCTTTCTATAACAATATATGTTCTAGTCTCCTTTACGCCTTTAATATTTGCTATGTGGTTAAGGATTTCGTCTAACTGTGCTTGGGAAAGCTGTACTATGAGATCTATATCGCCAGTAACCCTATGGATACGTTCTACAGGCAGTTCCTTTATTCTCTCATAGGCTTCCAATCTTCTCTGGGGCTCAACTTTTATGGCTATAAAGGCATCACCTTTCTTAACACCTAAGAGCTCTAATGCTTTCTCAGTAAGA
Source organism: Thermofilaceae archaeon (assembly GCA_027017025.1). Taxonomy (GTDB): domain Archaea; phylum Thermoproteota; class Thermoprotei; order Thermofilales; family Thermofilaceae; genus JALURH01. Next base: position 4,668 of record JALURH010000176.1, on the reverse strand, counting down.
TCAATAAAACCTCTACCAGTTCTTAAATATCCTTCCTCTTTAAGCTTCCTTAAATGAATATTTAATGCTTGCCTCGTAATTCCCAGCTCTCTAGATAACTCACTTTGAGTTTCAGTTACAGTAAATACTCTCATAGGTTCGCTCTTTCGAAAGAGAAGATTGAGTAATGCTACCTGTTTCTCAGTTAAAGCCTTTTTTGCCCTATTCATCGAGAAACCCCATTTTTACTTAGGTAAAGTAGCAAATATACTTTATTCTAGTAGGGATTAATAGAATTCTTGGGAAAAACTTATTTAGAGAGATGGAGTAGTGGTCGCAAGGTGTCATTATGTCTGTTACACTCAAATTACCTCTCTGTACCTCCTGCGGCAAGCCTATACCACCCTTTGAGAGAGCAGTAAAATTCAGATGTCCTAACTGCGGTGAAAGCATAATCTGGAGATGCATGAAATGTAGGAAACAGGGTAATCCTTATGTATGTCCGAAATGTGGTTTTGTGGGTCCCTAAATACATGTCAACAGGTGTATTATATGGCAAGGGTAGCTGTATTAATAAGATTACTACCCGAGGAAGCTGAAATAAAAGCTGATACACTAATAGAGAAAGTTAGGCAGGTTTTGCCGTCACAGTATCAGATAGCCAGATACCAGGCAGAACCCATAGCATTCGGTTTAGAAGCGCTGAGGATGATTGTGTTAATGCCTGAGGAGACCGCTGGAGGAACAAATGAGCTAGAAGAGATACTAGCATCGATAGAAGGTGTTAGTCAAGTAGATGTACTTAATGTATCCAGGCTAATTGAGTAATGGCGTCATTCAAACGCCTTTTCATCAAGTATCAGTGTAACTCTGATTAATCATTCGCCAGATAAAATTTTTTTATCATAGATTTATTCTTTCCCTACGATAAGTGGTTTATACCCTTTAAGTCTCTCTATGGCTTCTTTCAGAACCTCTACATCCAATGTATTGTCATATGGCTCTAGTACTTCTCCACAATCTATACATATATAGCCCGCGTCATCCGCCTCTTCATACGTGTATTTTTTACCACATTGGGGACATACATAGAGCTCTACGCTTTCCTCATACTGGAGCCTTCTTTTCAGTAAAGAAATAGCTATCCTCTTCCTATCCTCAAGTATTAGATGTGGTGGCTCATCCGTTAATCTCCAGTAATACTTAAACCAGCCTATTTTTTCGTCTCTAGCCCTCCTATACTTAACTAGCCTAGATTCAAAGAGCATGTTGAGGATTCTTCTTACTTCATTCACATCTACCTCAAGAATCTTCGCCAATTCATCATCGGTTACTTCATCCCTTTCGGCTAGTATCTCAGCAATTCTTCTAGCAAGTTCTCCATGAATTTTGCCTGCGAGAACTACAAAGATCTCAAATCGTTTACTCAATATTTTCCACCCTCCTAATTATTTTGCCACGAGGAGAGGGAATTATCCTCACTTTGGCATTGCTATACTTTAATAAGAGTTCTTTTCCTCTAAAAAGTCTATCGAGAAATACAGCTAAAGCAGCTACCTCACTATGTGGTTGATTACCTATAGCAACATTGAAATCAGCTAACTGGTAAATATCCCATGGAACTTTCTCTGCGCCAACAACCACTAAGATTGGTTTGTTTATCTCCAGAATCCTCCTTAGCACATCACTTTCCTCAATATTTTCCCCGTACATTGTCAAGTGAACAATTATGCCTCTTTCTCTCCACTTCTCGAGAAAATGTCTATAAGACTTGATTTTCTCCACGTAGAATGGTCCGCCCCACCTTTCAGTTACCTTTTTTAAAGTCTCTATCACACCTTCCTCTACCACCCCGCTGTATATTATCCCATCTGCACCAAAAGCCCTTGCCACTAGACCAATATGTGTAGATATTCTCTTATCTCTAGCTAAGCGATGACCAATACGTAAAACAAAAACTCCACGTTTAATTATTCGTGACAGCTGATCCCACCTTCCCTTTCAGCTTTTCAATGATCTCTCGTCTACCTTCAATTACTAAATATATGTTTCCATCCATTTTCTCAAATTTAATTACTTTACATTTCTCTCCTATGCTATTAGGATCATAGCTTCCTCTTAGAATTATCTCAGCCCTAACTTTCCCGGGAAGCATTGCATATATTTTTTGTTTCAGTCTCTCTAACCCCAAGCCTTTAAGTGCTGAAATAGCCACAACTCTTAGCCCCATATCCTTAATAATATCTATCCTTTCTTTGAGAGTAGAGATATCATTTATCAAATCGATTTTATTTGCTGCCACAATTATCCTGTTCTTAGTTATACCTAAACTAAGTAGTGTATACAAACTTGCAGATATTTTCCTCTTAATTTCCGTACTATCCTCTGAAATATCTACCACAAGCACTACAATATCCGCTAACGCAGCTTCCCCCAATGTAGTGTAGAACGCATCAAAAAGAGCTGACGGAAGACTATCTATAAAACCTATAGTATCGCTTACTAGAACTGGAAGTCCATAGATCCTAATCTTCCTAGACTTTGTAGAAAGTGTTGCGAAGGGTTTCCCATCGCTATAACCTTCAACGTTCGTTAATGCCCTAAATAGAGTGGTTTTTCCTGCACCTGTATACCCTGTTAGTGCTATGCTATAGAGTCCAGCGCTTCTCCTTCTCTCCCATCTTCTACTCTTCACCTTCCTAAGTTTTTCAAGCTCATTCTCTATCCTGGATATCCTGCTACTCACATACTTATAGTAAGCATCTATAGCGTATCTACCACCAGCCATGAACCCTGGAAACTCTCCTCTCTTAGCTAAGCTTATCCACTCCCTAACCAGACCCAACATTTTCTTGAGTCTAGCTAACTCGATTTGTAATTTAGCCTCTCTGCTACCAGCTCTTTTAGCAAAGACCTCCAAGATAAGCTCATACCTATCGATTACATCAACATCCAGTTTCTTCCTGAGATTATATGCTTGATTAGGCTTTAGTTCATTAAAGAATATAACTCTATCAATATTATTCTCCTTTACAAGTCTAGCTAGTTCCTCAACTTTACCTGCACCTATATTATACCTCGAGTCTGGTAAACGAACTTGCTCAATCTCCATAACTACTTTATACCCAGCTGCCTCGGCTAATTCTCTTAATTCGTAGAGAAGATTTTTCTCATTTCTTTCTCGTCTCTGTACAATTATGACTCTACCAGTCGATTCAACCACCCCTTTGCTACTCCTTAAATTCAGCAATATCACCGAGCGTGAGTTCATAATCGCCCGTGGAACCCCTATATTCTTCAAAATCTTCTTCTAAAAATTCTTCGACTAGTTTTATTTTTAAAACTCTTTCAAGCCTTTTAGCTAACTCTATTGTTGGTTGAAGAGTTCCGGATTCTATCCTTCTTATAGTTGAAGTTTTCTCCTTTATCATAGCTGCTAGCAATTCGCGTGTAAGACCCATTCTCTCTCTAGCCTCTCTTATCCGCTGAGCATAATCCTCAACAATCTCTTCAACAACCTCTTGTCTTCTGCGAGGTTTTCTCGGAATATTTCTGCTCTTCCAATAATTCCTTTTTGGTGTAGATAATTCTAAGACACCAATTATTGTACCATTCTTAGAACATCTACTGCAGACTATCATCTCTGACCTATCTATTATTGCTTTATAGGCTCTTCCCCTGATATCTGCTCCGCAGAGCTCACACTTCAACATAATATCCTTAAATAAGTTATTATTTATTCCAGCTTTTAGTGTTTTTCGGGTGACAGTGTAGTGATACGTAAAGCATTGGACGAAGAGATAAGAATGATTAAAGCTATTCTTTCCATACAATACGATAAGGATGCCCCTAAAATATTGGAGAATAAAGAGATCTATGTTAGTGTATCACCTGATACGGGACGAGTAAGGTATATTATCTTAGATGGAAAAAATATTGGAACTCTAAGAGCTAGTGATAACTTTTTCGTTCCCAGTATCGAGGGGGCGAAAATCATTAAGAATGTTTTACCATGGCCAAAATATAGGGTTGTTGTTACAGAGGATGCTGCTCCCTTCATTGCAAAAGGTAGAACAATATTCTGTAAACATGTAATACTTGCTGATCTATATATTAGACCTGGAGATGAGGTGTTTATAGTAGACAAGGAAGATAACTTAGTTGCATTAGGTAAGGCCCTGATAGCTGGCGAAGATATGGTTGCAAAGAAGAGGGGAAAAGCAGTAAAGAATAGAAGGGGGGTAAAAAATTATTCTTTATAAAATACTATATATCTAAACTGCCTCCGAGTTTCTATAGATATGTTAAATCGTTGCCTTAAACTTTTCTCTATTTCTCTATAGAAATATTGGTTAGCTAGTCTAGCTGGAGGCCTTATTCTTGGAACCAAGCCTCTTATAATGTTGATATCAGTTGTCCTACGCGTATATGCAACGTATGCGTATCTGAGGAGGGTTCTAAGCTTTATTGATAATTTCCTCGACTTAGTACTTTCCAATAGTTTCTGTGAAACAAGTATAACATGATCAAGTAATCTTTCCTTCTCACCAGCTAACTTTGATGTAGAAACCATGAAGTCACCCTTCTTAAGTGTTTAATAAGCTTTTAAAGATATAAGTATTTTCTTGTAAAATATTCTGTAATGTAGACTATTGACGTAAAAATATATCGCTATAACCTAATATTAGT
>JALURH010000175.1 GCA_027017025.1 Thermofilaceae archaeon | reverse complement strand
ATAAGATTTCGAGGAAGAATTGTAAGGATTATTCATAACTTAACTCTTAAATACTTTGAGCTTTTTCGTAGTAGTGAAGTGATATAGATGAAAACGTTAACTTTATTGATACTAGGAACTATATTATTTTCGGCTATTATCGTAGCTATACCCACTAGTACATCCAGTTTTATACTAACTAAATATTCCTGGGTAAAGAAGCCGTCATATCCCGGAGATATAGGTATACTAGAACTTAATATTGTCCAGGTAGTTGGTCACGAGCTTGTTGGAGTAAAAATATCACTAACACCCTACAGTAACTACACAGTACCTGTTAGCGATAATGTAATGTTAAGTAAGTGGGGGAGTGGAGAAGAAGCTAGACTACGTTTCACAATTATAGTATATAGACTAGGATTTGAAGAAACCTTTAAGTTAGCTATCTCATGGGGTAGGACGCTAATCCAGGGTGTATCTGGTCTTGAAACTCACCCTGGTGGAGCCGATGCACTAATTTTTTCCCTGAGGATAGAGGGGGATCCCCTCATTAATGTTGAAGTAAAACCTTCACAGCTTACTCAAGGAGGTATCACAAAAATATCCTTTAAAGTAAGGAATATAGGTTACGGGAGAGCTATCGCCACTAGGGTAAGGCTAGAAGCACGGGGGTTAATATTCCCAGGGAGGAATACTCCATTTACTATCCTAAATATAGGTGACCTAAGTTTTAACCAGTCCTTTGAGACAAAGATAGGTGTTATACCTATAGTAGATAACCCAACTATAGACGTTTCAGTAGAGTATGCTACGGTGAGTGGGGAGTATATTAGGGAGAAGATTACTGTACCATTAATTGTTCGTAAATGGGGAATAATATACCTAGTTTTAGAGCCTTCACTTTTACAGGTTGGCTCAACTCATAGTGTAAAAATGAGGGTAGTAAATGGTGCGGACCGCACTATTAGGAACCTTATCATAAAGTTAAGCCCTGAGCCAACCAGCCAGGTAATTATTCCAAGCCAAATCTACGAGGTTGACGAAGTGCCTCCGGGGGAGATAGTTGACATACCTCTAGAAATTATAGTACCTCTATCTGCAGGAGGGTTACAGATAATTAGGTACGAAATTGCTTATACCACATCTGAGGGAGAGGTTGTAAAAGAGAGTGGTACGACCTACTTAAATATCATATCTCCAGCGAAAATAAATATCATAGGCTTAGAAGTTGTTCCATCTCAACCAAAGGTGAACGAAACTATTATTGTCTCCACACTTCTAATAAATACTGGAGCAACCCCTGCAAATAACATTAATGCTACAATAATCTTGCCGAAAAATATCAAATTTGTACGTAAGAAAACATTATTCATTGGTAGACTAGATCCACAGACGCCAACCAGCCTAGCCTTTTCTCTTATCCCGGAGAGTCCTGGCACATATGAACTAAGACTGAAAATAACTTACCTAGATATTTATGGAAGAGAACACACGGTTACTAAGAAACTGAGTATAAATGTTGAAGAGCAGAAACAACAGGTGGGAATAAGCACTAAACCTATGCCTGAGATAACGTATGTTGCGGTAATCTCATTAGCTATCGTGGTTGGAGTCATTATCTACCTCCTTAGGAAACATGGGATAAAGAAATGAACCCGATAGATTACCTTACATTAGCCTTCGATAGTATAAAGGAGAGAAAAGGTAGAAGCATAGGGGCTATCATTGGAATAATTATTGCAGTTGTAACCTTAACAATAGCTCTTGGTATAGGTGTAGCATTTGATGAATACTTAACAGGAATGTTTGCGAAAGCCTTAGGCCCAGACCTCATAATGATTCAATCTTCTTCACCACTAACTGATGCAGATATTATTTCTCTAAGTGGTTTAGCAAATGTTAAGAAGGTTCTCCCAGTTGTAGCTGAAACTGTATATATCGACGTAGGGGAGAAGAAATACACTACAATATATGGTGTTAGACCAGAGGATCTTGAATATGTACTTGGTGCTAAACCCGAAGACGTTGTTAAAGAAGGGGTACCAAATATACATGGAACAAACGTTTTAGTCGGAAAATACGTTGCCTATAGCCTGGAGAGAGGTATCAAGTTGATAGAAGTAGGGCAGAATATAGCAATCTACACGGGGAAGAGGCAGTTCATTGCCACGGTTTCCGGGATAGTCGAAGCTGGTGCTGGGCTTTCAATAGGCTTTATTAATCCTGGACATGGGATAATAGTTAGCCTAGATACTTTCTTCAGGTTCTTTAGGGATGTTCGGTCATACAATATGATTATCGTGCAGGTTTCTAATGTGAAAAGGATAGAAGAGACTATGAAGCTTATAAAAGCATATCTTCCAGAAGCACAAGTTATTCACCTAGGTGCAGCTCTGGAGTTCTTCAAGGGTATAACTACGTCGATAGAGATATTCTTGGGAGCTATATCAGGTATAGGTTTACTAATAACTGGGCTCTGGATGTTTGATACAATGACTATAAGTGTAGTTCAGAGGACCAAGGAGATTGGTATACTAAAGGCTCTCGGCTTTAATAGGAAGCAAATAATGTTTCTCTTCCTATCCGAATCTTTCCTTATATCGATAATCGGTTCAACTATAGGTATAGCTATAACGGCGGTAGCTTCACAAATTATGGTTATACCGCTACTAGGTTTCCTCCTGAAACCTTCCCTGAGGCTATGGGTAATACAGGTAGCTATTGCTGTCCCTCTAGCAACAAATACCCTGGCAACGCTGTTACCAGCTTATAGAGCAGCACGCCTCGATCCAGTGGAGGCGTTGAGATATGAATAGCCGGAATATAGTAGTCTTGAAGGAGGTCTGGAAAGTATATAAGTTAGGGGAGGTAGAGGTAGCAGCTCTTCAGGGAGTAGATCTTAGAGTAAGGAATGGGGAGTTCTATGGCATAGTTGGTCCAAGTGGATCTGGTAAAAGTACTCTCCTTTACGCTATCGGCGGATTAGTTAAACCTGATAAAGGTAAGGTGTTTATCGATGGAGTCGAAATCACAAAGCTTAGTGACGACAAACTAAGTATGTTTAGGCACATGAATATAGGCTTTGTCTTCCAGATGTACCACTTAATCCCTAGAATGACTGCCCTGAAGAATGTTATGTTGCCATTAAAGCTGAGGGGGATAGCTAGTAAGGAGGCTG
>JALURH010000174.1 GCA_027017025.1 Thermofilaceae archaeon | reverse complement strand
AGAGATATTGAGAAACTTAAGCCTAGAATTGATGCACCCCCTGTAGCAAAAATAGCGTGGTACACATTTATGGGACACGACTTATCGGGAGTCGAGGGTAAGTGGGTAGATATAGATGGCAGGAAAGTATTTCTCCTTAGGTTCTGGGACAATGATTGCCCATTATGCAGGGGCCTTGAAGTAGGTAGGGAGAATAGAGTCTGTGTATACAACGCTGGAGCATATGAAGGAGCTTATCAAACAGTTCTATACCTAAAGAATATTGATGCATTCGCTATGGCACGTGAAATTAGGTGTAGAGCCGCTGGAGCACCTAGCTGTGAATTCTATGTAGTTGATATACCGAGCGAGTATGTAGAGGAGGTAGCCCCCAAGGTAGAGGAGATTATCCCAGGCTTTTATTCTCAAATAAGTTATGACTTCTCACGTAAACTCAGGGAAATAATAGTATGAGAGAGAAGAAAATGGTATACGATATAATAGTGGTTGGGGCGGGGCCTGCTGGCTCGGTAGCTGCATATACTGCTTCGAGACTAGGTTTTAAGGTAGCACTTATAGAGAGGGAAGCTAAAGGTAGGGATAAATACTGTGGAGGAGGTATATCTAAGGGAGCTTTAGATTTCCTAGTGAATAACGTTTCAAAGGAAGTTAGAGAGACTGCAGAGACAGAGCCAGATGGGTTCGTGGTTTTCTCCCCGAGTAACCGCACGCTTATAAGCAGTTTTTACGGATACCAGGGGATACTTGTTAGGAGGAGTGTTTTTGACGCTAAGCTTATGGAGTTAGCTGAGAATGCTGGAGCAGAATTCTTCGAAAAAACAGCTATAGCTAGTTTGTCGAAGAAGGACGGGTACGTTGCTCTGAGAACTAGCGGGGGTGAAGAGTTCCTAGGTAGGTATATTATAGTTGCTACTGGGGTGTGGGATTCTCTGGGGGAGAAAGCTGGTATACCTAAGCTTAGTAAGGAACAATTTGGTCACTGCTGGGGTACTGAGGCGAGTTTCCCCGTGGATAGCTACGCTAAATACTGGAGAGAAGAGCTCGGTGTATTCCCGATCTTCATATTTTTCGGCCCAGTTAAGAGTGGTTATGCATGGTTTTTCCCCAAGGCTAACCACATGAATTTTGGGATAGGAACAACATTAGTGGAGTCGAGTAGCCTCGGGGGGAAGCATGCTACTATATTCAATAATGTTCTAGAAAATGCTGTTCGCCTCGGAGTGTTTAGGGAGAAACCATCCTTTAATATAGATAGGTCCCTCCTTATACCATTCTCCTCTAAGCCGAGGCAAACACTTTATTCCCTCAACTATAGGATGCTGTTGGTTGGCGACGCAGCGGGCTTTGTACATCCGGTAACTGGTGAAGGAATCTATGGTGCTGTAGTTAGTGGATGGCTTGCTGCCCATTCCGTGAGAGAGGCTGAAGAGACGGGAGAGATTAGTAGATTAGCGGGATATGAGGAGAAGGTATGGGAGAAGTTTGGAAGAGATATGTTCCACTACGGTGGGAAGCTTGCGAAGCTACTTTATTCCTCTAGAACTGGCTTGGAGATAGGTCTCCGCGGAATAATGGAGGATGGAAGAGCTGTTAGACTATTAGCAAAGCTCTTAGGCCATGCTGACGAGAAAGTAAGTGAAGAAATGTATAACTATGTCTTGAGGAACATACCGTCCTTAGCAATTAAGGCTATATTAGCCAAGAAAGTAAAGAAATATGTGTGAGCCATGTCGAGCAGGGATCCTCTCATAGTTTTCCTAGGTCCCAAGGATTCTGGTAAGAGCTCACTAATAAAGGCTGTTTTCCCGGAGCTAGATGTTATTGAGAGTGAACCCACCTACTTCAGGAACTATAGGTATGAGTCATTTACTATAAGGGAGGTTTCGGGTAGAATGGAAGTAGTAGATTTCTTAAGATCGGCATCAGTACTCTGGGATATAGATACAGCTATTATCGTAGCGGATGCATCTAACTTGGATTCCCTTAGGGAGGCCTATAGGATGTCCCCGCTAGTAGCAAACTCTAGGAGAAAGGCTCTCGTACTAAACAAAATTGATCAAGCAGCCGAGGGAGCTGTTAAAGAGGGTAGGAAATATGCGGAGCGGCTAGGATGCGAATACTTCCCAGCGTCTTGTAGGACTGGTGAAGGCATTAGTAGTTTATCCTCGTGGATTAGGGGGGTAAAGGTTGTGGCTCCACCTAAACCTAGGAGAGAGATTATACCTATTCCAGGTGCAGGTATACCTAAGTTAGATGAAAGACTTTACACAGATTATGAATTAAAGGTATTGATGCCTGGTAAGGATCTAGATGACCTCGATAGAAGAATACTTTCACTAGTTGATGGGGAGAGGACGGCTAGGGAGATAGCAGATACAATAGGGTTAACGTACCACGAGATGTTAGCTAGGTTGAGAAGACTTAGAGCTAAAGGCTATATAAAGGATATCAAACACAGGATACTCTAGTAGAATCGAGTAAAAAATAGGATAGTTAGGGTCTCTCAACAGTAAACCTTATCTTCACTTTAGCTCTATACTCTACAATATCCCCGTTCTCTACCCTACCAGATAAGCATACAACTTCTACACCGACTATGTTACGGACCGTTTTCGCAGTCTCCTTGACAGCTGTTTTGATAGCGTCCTCCCAGCTCTCCGTTGAAATACCTACTATCTCTATCACTTTTTCTACGGGCATCAAATATTCTTTCCCATATCTAAGAAATATACTTTACCTGCTACATTCCAGATATAGTGATTAAGCTAGATAAATTAATCTTACATTAATAGAGTGTCTAGGCAACCTAGTTGGGGAAAAACTAGGGAGCATATAGTAAATTATTTCAATGTTTTCAGAGAACTACACTTCAGTAATGAGTGACGGTAGAGCGAAGAAGGCACTTATATTCTTAGTCACCCTAATCAGCCTTATAGTTCTCTCCTCAGTTTTTTACTACCTAATTGATACATTCTCCTTTGAATTCTGGCTGCCCGGAAGTAGTAGCGTGGGGGATGTACCGCAACAGAGGATACAAGAGGGGGAGACAGAGTCTCCACCAGCCGAGATACATAGAGTCTACCTCCCGGAGACTATATCTGTACGCGAGAAAGTAAATTTATCATCCACACCTCTTTTCCTGGTGAAAGGGGCTAGGAACAC
>JALURH010000173.1 GCA_027017025.1 Thermofilaceae archaeon | reverse complement strand
GTATACCGGTTTTCTCCCTAATTACCTTATTGAATACCATATATGCTTCTGCAAGGTTATTTGGATGAATATAGACATCCATCTCCCTAATTTCATGTTTAATAATAATCCGTTTTATTTTCTCAGAACCATTTTCTTTAGTGAATAATAGGAGGAAAGGACCTGTATCAAGAACTAGTTTCCTCACTCTACCCCCAATTCACTTAACCTTTCTCTTTCATTTTTTATTTCTTCTTCTCTTTCTCTAAGCAAAATCTCAGATAGTTTAGTATCTCCTAGGATACCGAAATATTTACTTAATCTAGGTATCCTCTCTATAATTAACCTATTTTCGTCTAGTAATTCAATAAAAACCTCTGTTCCTTTCCTAAAGCCATATTTCTCCCTAATCTCCTTGGGAATAACTATTTGCCCCTTACTTGAAATCTTCACCCTATATTTCATCTATACATCATGGAAAAGAATCCTAATAAACATATTAATCTTACGTAAGAACTTACGTAATACAAAATTAATTTAGTTAAACTCCCAGTAGCATTATTGTTTAGTTTTTTATATAGGGAGAAGAAACTAGATATAGGAATGGTGGGAAGGTATATAGATTCTCTCAAAGAACTTCATCCAATAACTATATGTTCTCTTTATGCCGTTGCGGCTGGATTTAAGCCCTCCTCCGTCCTAGAGTCTATAAATGTAAACTGTTGGTCACAACTCCGTCGCTTCCTCGAGGAACTAGGTATATGCTACATTTATAGTAGTACTAATGGTCCAATACTTTCATGTCCCAAAGAACTCTCCAGTGAAGCTGAGGTTGAAGCTAGAAATCTAGGCTTAAAAATTAATGTGGTCTTTGAGCCTAGTAAACGATTGAGGATAGAAGTTGAAAACGTTCTAATAGCTAGGGATCCAAGTATTCTCTTGGAGCTATATAAGCTTTATATACTTAGGGCTGGAAACGAAGCTGAGAGGACAGCTAGGCTCGGCGAAATATTAGGTTACCCTAAGTGTTGTATAGATTTCTTCCTTCGGTGTAGGGATCCAGCTGAGGCTAGACACATATACCATAGCGAGCTGATAAAAAGAGGGTTGGAGTCGAAAATACCTGTTGAGTTCTGGGCTGTATATCACACACCTTGTACAACTAATTGTAGAAAAACCTTTGAGCTAGGTAAAAAATACCTGCGTGCAATTGAAGAGTTTTCAACAACCATCTACGAGAACGTTATCGAGAGATTATCAATGGTTCATCTAGCGTGGTCCATCGGTCGTAGATATATTGACTACAATATAGTTGATGGAGAAATTGAGGAGTGGTTCACTAGGGAAGCATTGAGGGTTCTCGGTGAAAACTATACTGCACGAATAGCTAGTATCGGCAGACCATTTATCTACGTGTATGAGATGGGTGATTTCCCTGTGAAACTTACTCCAGAAACTATGGGGATAAAATATGTGGCTTTTAAAGCCAGTAAAGGAGTTATTGTATGTAATCCGGAAACAAATGAAACCTATGTATGTTTCACAGAGGAATTTTTTAGGGGGAGAACAAGCTACAGATATCTTTCCACGGTTTTCAGAGAGTATCGTGTAATTCTTGGTTGAATAGAAATATTATTCCTTTGATACTATAAGCATTATCGCTGCACTTATGGTTGACAAGAGCGTACTGTAGGTGAATGCTAGGGTTCTACCATATGTATCCCATAGGAAGCCTACAATAGATATCCCAGCTAGGAAAGCTAAACCTACGACGAGGTAGTATATACCGTAGGCTGTTCCCCTAAGCTCCTCTGGAACATACTTTGGCACAATTGCTCTAGATACTGTATCGTATATTCCCTGGTAGACTCCGAAGATAAGTGCAATAATGACACCATAAACCCAGCTACCAGATAAAACCGCTAACAATACTGAAGACAACGTAAAGAACATCATGCCTAGGACAAGGGTTTTCTCCCTCCCTATTTTGTCAGCAAGTATACCTGATGGATACCCTATTACGGTATGTGTAATATTGATTGCCATGTAGATGAGAGGTAGGGCGAAAGTAGCTATACCGAGCTCGCCTGCACGGACGAGCACAAAGGAGAAATTATACAAACCTAGGTTGAAGAGCGTTAGAGCTATAAGTACTAGGAGGAACTTTCCCCTAAATACGTCTCTAGCGCCCCCAAAGAGAGCCTTCCTACGCACTGAGATCTCAACCTCAACTACAAATAGGATTAATACTATGAGTGCTATAGCTGCTGGAATAAATGATGCAATAAATATCATCCTAGTTCCAAAGAGGGGGACTAGGATAAATGCTAGGAGTGGGCCAAGTATTGCTCCAGTCTGATCAAGTGTCCTATGAATACCGAAAGCTTTCCCAGCCTCTTTCTCCCTAACGGACTGACTTATCAAAGCATCTCGAGGCGCTGTTCTCACTCCTTTCCCCACCCTATCAAGTGTCCTTATAATTACTGCATCTACCCATGTTTGTGCAAAAGCGAAGAGTGGTTTAGCTATGCTCGAGAAAAGGTAGCCGAGAAATACGAAAACCTTACGTTTACCGACTCGATCAGAAACGACTCCAGATATGAGTCTGAAGACATAGTTAGATAGTTCAGCTACTCCCTCCATTAAGCCGAGGGCAGCTCTCGTTGCCTTAAGCTCTGCTATAACGTATATCGGTAGGATCCCAAGTATCATTTCCGTCGATAAATCCGTGAAGAAACTTACTAGACCTAGGGCGAAAACATTCCTATACCCAGGTCTCTTCTTGCTCATAGATAATTACCATTAAGGTAACGCTACAGGTTGGATTTAACCATATTGCTAGATATTTTTCCTTCTCTATATGCTGGTTCTCCAAACCGACTAAATTATTACGTACAGATACTACCTCAATACATATTTCTGGGGAAAAATATAATTTTCCGGTTACTGGGGCTGATACCGTGATAGAGATACTAGTACTACTCATAGGTCTGATAGCTGGGCTAATTGGATCTATGCTCGGTATAGGGGGCGGATTTCTCATAGTGCCACTACTAGTGTTAGCCCTAGGGATACCTATGCACTTAGCTGCAAGTATCAGTCTCTCCTCTATTACAATGACTTCTCTCAGCTCAACAACAGTCTATGCTAGGGAAAACATGGTTGACTTTAAACTAGGTTTATTGCTTGAAGCTACGACAGCTTTGGGAGCTATCCTAGGTTCATATATAGCTCTAACTCTTGATGAAAAGGTACTGAAAATATTATTTGGTATAGTTTTAAGCTATGCTGCATATAGAATGATAGTATCTAGGAGGGTAGATACTGCTGGAACCTCTATTAGTAGGCCCCGATTAGCTGCAGGGCTACTTGCATCAGTAGGTGCTGGCGCTATCTCAGGTATGCTTGGTATAGGTGGAGGTACAATAAAGGTGCCTCTAATGGTTTTAATCCTAGGGGTTCCCACGAAGACTGCTATAGCTACAAGTGCATTTATGGTTGGGATAACAGCTAGTACAGCTGCAATAGTATACTGGTCGCAGGGTATTTACCAACCTATCCTTGTCTCAATACTAATAATAGGTATCTTTGTTGGAGCCCAAATAGGGTCTAGGCTGGCTCTGAGGATGAAAGGTATGATCCTGAGGAGATTTTTCGGATTAGTTCTCCTATTTTTCGCACTTAGAATGCTACTCAGCGGATTAGGGGTGAAGCTATGAGCTCTGGAGAAGCCTACTACAGGGTGGTTTCAAAAATCCTATACCTATCTCTAGCAGTAGTCTCTCTAGGATTACTACTATATGTTTTTGAACTACCAGTAGGGTTTCAGGTCATCTACGCTGGTCTTATGCTACTATTCTTCGCTCCCATAGCTGGTATACTAACGATACTGGTATATTATGTTAGAAAAGATATACGGGTTCTCCTCTACACATTACTGGTATTAGCTATAGTAGCGGTTAATATAGTATTAGCATTCCTCAGGATAGTATCTACCAAACCACCCTAGTAATTCTTAGATTCCTACTAGCCTCCTCTATCCTCCTCCAATCTTCGTAGCTAAGTCTCCAGCCAGCCGCACCAACATTATCTTCTACCTGTTCCGGTCTCTTAGCACCAGGTATAGGAACCACTACTCTGCTACTAGTTATGAGCCAGTTAAGCGATACCTGTGCAGGAGTTTTATTATATTTCTCCGCTACCTCCTTTATTACCTCTACAACCCTATAAACCTCCTTGAAGTTATCTGGGTGAAATATAGGGTCTGTACGCCTAACATCGGTGAACTCCGGTAGGTTATCGGGTGTATACTTGCCTGTAACAGCACCCTTAGCTAGGGGGCTCCAAGCCAATACAGTTATATTGTTTTTCTCAGCATAGGGTATAAGCTCTTTCTCAGCGTCCCTCTCAATAACGTTATACCTTATCTGGTTGCTAACAATATCAACCTTAGATAAACAGTTCCGCGCAGACTCTAGCATCTCAACGGGGAAATTACTTACACCTATATACCTTATTTTGCCGAGATCTACAAGTTTCTCGAGGGCCCTCATATACTCATATGTCGGGAAATTATGCCATGCCGGCGGCCAGTGAACCTGCATCAAATCAATTACATCAACCTGAAGCCTCTTTAAACACTTCTCCGTGGCTCTAAAAACATCTTCATAGCTGAGAAAATCTCCAGGCAACTTAGTTGCTATGAAAACTTCGTCTCTAACATTAAGTTCCTTAAGAGCTTTTCCAATAAATTCTTCACTTAGCCCCCTGCCATAGACCGCTGCTGTATCGATGAAATTTACGCCTAGCTCGACGGCTTTCTCTATAATACTCTTTGCAACATTATAGTCCTTAACGCCCCAGGCATCACCAAACTGCCAGGTACCAAGTCCAATAATAGATATTTTCTCTCTAGTCTTGCCGAGAATTCTATACTCCATTGTCATACAGATACTAAACTCCTCTGTACTATAAAACAATAGTCCCTAATCATCGAGCCTAGAGCCTATATAAAAACACTTTCCTATAGTCTTAGGAGCTGGAGTATTATATCATGGAAGTCTAGTATATTCTCCGGAGGCCTAGGGAGACTCTTATTGCAGCTCCAGAACCCGTGTTCGCTGTGTTCATGTATTTTTGGGTCGTAGCCGTGGTCACTAACAACCAAAATAGCTGAATCCCTAAACCTACCCCTAACCCTACTAACAAGCTTCTCTACTTTTCGATAGTAACCTGCTAAGTGAAACATGGGTTTCAGCTTACCTGGCCTATATAGAGCGTGGTTAGCATAGTCAACCAAGGGGGTGTAGTATAGCACTAGGTCGTGGGATGAAGCAGCATCTAGTGCTTCGTTAAATAGTTTCTGCGAGAAATTGTAGACTTCGTCTAGCATCTTCAGTCTCTCATTGAGCGATTTATCAAAAAACTGAGCTGTACGTGCTCTCAGCCGAGCTACCTCAATATCATTATAGGGTGGGAACTCCTTTATCCACACTCTACACCCCATTCTCTCCGCTTTCTTAACTATGGTTTCACTTATTGCATCCCCAGGTAACCTCTCGATTTCCCCTAATTTCTTCTCGAGTCTACCCACATTAAATAACCCTAGTTTTATCATCAAGCTTCTGAGACCAAGTTTACGGGAACCAAGTAGCTTTATCCTCAGCCTATATAGAGGGTAGAGGAGGCCATAAGCAGTCTTCCACCTTTTATTCACTACCTCCTTAAAGCTATATCCAAAATCGCTAGGCTTCCTACCTAGCAGAAAAGCACCCCATATCAAAGGAGTATAGAGTTTTTCCCCCGGATTAACAGCTACTGTCACATCATGGGTTCCCCAAATCCTCTGCATAAATCCTTCTAACCTCCATCTCTTAACTAAATATGCATCCAGCCCATCTATAGCTATAACTATAACCCTCATGTAAAGGTACCATAAATTTGAGGGAACAGAACCCTATATATGCTACTCTAGGTTCTAGGCTCCATTAATATACAATGAAATATCTAACTTCAGTTTAGAAGCGAGATATTGTCTAGAAACCTAATCGTAGGTGGAAATATAACTAGCGCTAAAGAAATAAATCTGTCCACGGCGACAAGGGATGAGAAAACTATGTCTGACATTAGACTCCGCTACACTACGATCCTAAACTATATTTCTTCGATAGCAAAGTTAGTCGCCTTCACGTTAGTTGCTCTAATTATAGCCAGGAAATTGAGACCAGAAGAATATGGTTTCTGGGGATTAATCATGAGTATAAGTGGCATACTTTCCTCCCCGATACGTCTATGGAGATTCTGGGCAGGCAGATACATTCGAAGAGGATACCCGAAGGCTTTCGGAACAGGGATTTTTTTAACATCTATATGGGTTGGATTAGCGATAGTAATCTATATACAAGTCATATCAGGAGTGTATAGTTTCATGCTTGGAGAAATGGGGATACATTACCTACTGCTCGCTACACCATATATAGTGGCAAGCCTATTCTATCAATTCTTCATTAGCGTCTCCGTGGCAGCTGCTCCAGAGTACTATGGTTATTCCGACTTAGTATTAGGGATTGTACGTCTAATATCTGTGTACTATCTAGTTCTTCTCTTGGGGATGCGCCTAGAAGGTGTAATCCTGGCTTCGGCCTTAGCTTTCCTCACCGCTATATTAACTATATATACTGGCTTCAGGAAGAAGGGAATATCCACTAAAGGCATAAATCTAGAATTAATAAAAACATGGTTTAAAGGTTTCCCAGTACCTCTTCTTCAAACACTAAGTGGATACTCCATTAATGCGGATCGAAGCTTACTTCCCCTCTTTATTAGGAGCGAATTACCCCTAGCATATCTCACGGCAGCGTATACGGCTAAGCTTCCAATACAGGCGGGTAGGAGCGCTACGGCTGGACTATACTCTAAGACCTTAAAAGAGAGGAGAGGAGTGGATATAGAGGAGACTATTAGATTAATAGAGTTGCCCTCCACCTTTTTGCTTTTCACTATGCTTCTCTTATCTAAACCTATAATGTCCCTACTTAGGCCAGAATACATTAAAGCATACATTGTATTTTCAATAATGTCTCTCTATGTCTATATAAATGCTCTCTACATTATTTTCTTAACAGCTATACAGGCTACGGACACAATAGATGTTGACACTAAGTTTACTTTAGGTATGCTCCTAGGGAGCAGTCTATTTAAGTCCTCACTAATCAATAGTCTCCGCAATATTATAGCTCTTGCTCTCTCAATTATCTTTCTCCTAGTTATGAAAACTGATGACTATATCCTAGCAGCCGCAATCTTTCCAGCATCATGGTTATTAACAACTACGCTGGGTTGTATCTGGATGTCAAGAAAGGCTCATAATATGGTGAGATTTCGCTTCCCACTAAAAGACTATATAGCTTTTGTTACCGCTGGAGTTATTGTATCTATATACTACATGTTTTCAGGATCCACGGAGATTATGGTTTTATCGTTCTGGAGGGATGTGCTGGGCTTAATCTTTCATATAGCTGTAGCAGCAACCATATACTTGTTAATAATTCTACTCTTATCTAAGTGGGCTAGAAGCATTTCGGTAACGATAATTAAGAGAACTTTAAGATTCTTGGAGCATAGCTTCTTTTAATACCATTAATCTAGTTGCTGAAAATAACGTTGAATGAATAAGCTATAAATAGCTTCTCCTACTGTCTCACTTGTAATGGGAGAAAGCCTTAGCGTAATAGTACTCTCAAAAAATAATGGAACAACTATAGGGTACACACTAAAAAGTATAGTTGAATCTAAGCTTCCAGCGAATACCTGGAGAGAGATTATAGTTGTTGATGCACATAGTACAGATATTACCCCCAAGATATTAGCTAAGTTCCGGAAAAAAATAAAGGTGATATATGATGAGGGTAAAGGTATTGGGCTAGCTAGAAATACGGGTATCGAAGCTGCACGGGGAGAAATAATTTGTTTCGTGGATGCAGATTGTATTGTGGGGAAGAACCACTTTATCAGAGTCCTAGCTGAGTTCTCTAGGGGGGCTGATTTAGTTGATGTAGAACCCACACCTCCCCTAGACGTAGGGTCAACGAGTATAGCTAGGCTTGAAGCCATTATACGTAGATACGGCAGGGGTTACTCTGAAAGGCTTATAAGCGATAGGTGTTTCATTGGAGGAGCATTAATGTGCTTCAGGAAGAAAGTTTTTAAAACCGTAGGTGGGTTCTGGGAATACCCGCCTTACGGCTTCGATGACATAGACTTTGGCTATAGAGCTAGGAAAGCAGGTTACAAGATACATGTTATAAAAGTAGATGGAAGTTATAGTCGTCCCAGGGAGAGAATAAATGAGTTAGTAAGGCAACAAATTGGGTGGGGTAAAGGCTTTGCCTATATAATCGCCAAATATAGGCATGATAGAGATTTCTGGAGATGTTATAGATATAGTAGCTATGTATATATGATGTTGGGGAGCTATAGCTGGATGTATCCTATTATTGCAGCTATATTTTCTCCAATAAAGGGGGTTTTCCTCGCTTTTAGAACCGGGGAGGTAAGTGTCTTACCTTACTGGATAATAAGGCGTATGGCTTTTCTCTGGGGAATACTCCTGGAGCTAAAAAAGGCTTTTAGCTACTATGTTTCAAGGAAACTATCGAGCTAGTAGATCCAGGATAAGGTTGTGGAAATCAAGGATAGTTCTGGGCTTGTTCTCTAATACTTTGTTGCAGCTCCAGAACCCGTGTTCGCTGTGTTCATGTATTTTTGGGTCGTAGCCGTGGTCACTAACAACCAAAATAGCTGAATCCCTAAATACTCTCCCTACTTCATCAACAAGCCTCTCCACTCTCCTATAGTATGTGGCTAAATAAAACATAGGCTTTAGTTTCCCAGGTCTATACAGCATATGGTTTGCATAATCTATCACAGGGTTATAGTATAATATGAGATCATTTTCTCGAGCTGCTTGGAGAGCCTCTTCAAACAATTTAAGAGATATATTATAGACGTCATCAAGATACCTAATCTTGTTCCTTAGACTTGAATCAAAATAGCTCCAAAAATAGGCTCTAATCTCAGCTAGCTTCTGGTCATTATATGAGGGAAACTCTTTAATCCATACCCTATATCCCCTTTTCTCAGCCTTTTTTACGACTGTATTCTCCACAGCTTCTCGGGGCATACGCTCAACTTTAGGCATCTTTCTCCTAAGTCTATCTATACTGAAGAGACCGGTTCTAACCATAAATTTCCGCAAGCCAAGCTCTTTTCCAGGGAATAGTTTAAGCCGTAGTAGGAATAGGGGGTAAAGAATACCGTAGGCCACCTTACTACGTGTTTCCTTAATCTTCCTGTAGCTAAAACCATGGTAACTCGGTTTCTTGCCGAGTAGGAATGCTGCCCATATAATAGGTGTATATAGTTTCTCGCCCGGATCTATAGCTACAGTAACATCATGGAGCCCCCAATCCTCCTGCTTTAAACCCCTTAGCTTCCACCTTTCAACTAAGGATGCTTCGAGACCATCTATTCCTAGGACGATAACTTTCATCTCAGAGACCTCGGACCTTACCTCAAGCTATTAGTCTTCTCCTAGCTATAAAATAGTTGATTTAGTGTAATGAATAATTAAGCTTAAAACCTAGTTTCCCCCTCTATGTATGTGGTCTCCAATGGGTGAAGCAACTATAAGGATCCCCGCTGAGCTATACGAGAAAGCCAAGAAGTTTATAGAGGAGAGCCAGGGTGAATTTAAGAGCGTAGATGAACTAGTAACCTTTATTCTAGAGGAATTCTTCAAGGAAGAGGAAACAGAGGGATTATCGCCAGAAGAGGAGGAAAAAATAAAGGAGCGACTTAGGTCT
>JALURH010000172.1 GCA_027017025.1 Thermofilaceae archaeon | reverse complement strand
CCTTATATACTTCGCCTAACTCCCTGAATTTCTCAATAGCCTCTGTACGTCTAAGCTCTACCCTCTCTATAGGTATGTCCTCCCCTATTATCCTATACATCTCGGCTTCTATCCTCTCCAGGTCCTCCTGGGTGAACGTATATCCTCCAAGATCGAAATCATAGTAAAATCCATTCTCTATGGGTGGCCCTATACCTAGCTTAGCATGTGGAAACAGTCTTTTGACTGCTTGCGCCAATATGTGGGAAGATGTATGCCAGTATGTTTCTCTACCCTCCTCAGAGCTAAAATCTAGGACCTCAATTAGGCTCCAGTCCTCCCTGATCCTCGACGTTAAATCTACTAGTCTGCTACCTACTTTAGCAACTAAACCTTTTCTCCTAGGAATATTATCTATTATCCTAGTGCCAACTTCTCCAAGAACCTCCTCCCCACCGGGGAGTTTAATCCTAACACTAGCCGTAGAAATCACCTCCAGAAAACAATTCTAGGTGTATGGCTGATAGGGGTCGGATAGGGCTGGGGGACTCAACCCTAGGCAACTGTTTGGTAACCACCCATATCCCGCACCTTTAGACCGCATAGAGATAAAAATACGACTCTATTTAAATATTCCCACCTTAGATACGGGTAGTCTATGGGAGATATTAGGTCTCTAATAAAAGGATTTAAATATATGACACGTGTCATATACGTGGTGTCTATATGAATAATTTAGGTAGGAAGAAAGAGATCATAAAGGAGATACTTAGGAGTATACATAGGGGTGAGGATGTAGAAACACTAAAGCAGAAGTTTCGCCCAGTTTTAAAGGAAATTTCGCCCTTCGAGATACCTCTTATAGAGCAGGAACTTGTGAAGGAGGGTGTTCCCATAAGGGAGATACTTAAGCTATGCGACCTCCACGTAGCCCTATTTAGGGAGACATTAATGTCGAGGGAGCTTCAGGGGGTTCCAGAGGGGCATCCTCTAGATCTACTTATGCGGGAGAATGAGAAAATACTTAAGTTAGCGGAGGCACTAAGTATGTACGCTACAGCTTTACTAAATATTTCCTCCACCAAGGGTAGAGAAGACTTAGTAGAAGGTATTAGGAGGGCGATAACTAACCTCTATAGGTCTCTAAGGCTACACTACAGGAAGAACCAGATGCTTCTCTTCCCATACCTTGAACGTAGAGGTATAGTTGCTGTACCAAGGGTACTCTGGGGTCGTGAGGATCAAGCTATTACTGGGATGAGACAGCTCTATGAGTTAGTAGAGCGTAGGGAGGATGAAGAGGAGTACTATAGGCTGGTGGCTCAGAGGGCACTAGAGGTGGTTAAGGAGATCTCTGAGCTAGTATTTAGGGAGAACAAAATACTGTATCCAGCGCTGTGGGCGTTACTGTCTGAGGGGGAGTGGGTAGCTATCAAAGAGGAGGGGGATAAGATAGGCTATATTATTGATGTTAGTGCTGAGTGGAGTTCTAAGGCGAAACCTGTTCTCCCATATGAGGTTGAGGCAGTAGTGACTCCGGAGCAGATGGAGAAGCTACCTCCGGAGATGAGGGCAGCTGCACTTAGGGCAGGTGTTGAGCCAGATACATATAGGTTAGTAAGGGATGATGACCTAGATTTAGGCACAGGCTTCCTCAGCAGGGAGGAGGTGAGAGTACTGCTTAACAGTTTGCCTCTAGAGATAACTTTCGCCGACACTAATGGTAGAGTTAGATACTACTCTAAGAGTAGGTTACTCCAGGGCTTTGCTAGGACTAAGACCCTCCTGGGCCGTAAAGTTGAGTTCTGCCATCCACCGAGGCTCGAGAACCTTGTAAGGAAGGTTATTGATGAACTTAGAGCGGGGTTAAAGGATCATGAGGTTTTCTGGACTAGGGTTCATGGAAGGATACTGAGGGTAACTATAGTAGCTATTAGGGACAAAGAGGGGAGGTACTTGGGGGCAGCAGAGGTGGTGGAGGACTTTACAGATATATTGGAGAACCCCGATAAAATAAGTGAGAAAATTATTGTACTCTAGAGCCATGTTGACCCCATTTGAGCTAGCCTATAGGTATGTAGTGCCAGCCCTTAAGAGGAGGCTAGTTGAGATACTTAGTAGAGAGTATGGTATGAACCAGGTAGATATAGCTAGGGTTCTCGGAATCTCTCAGTCAGCTGTATCGAGGTATCTATCGATGGAGAGGGGGGCGTTGATGGATGTTAGGGGAATGGGGGATGTTGATGAAAAACTACGTAGGCTTGCTCGATCTATAGCCTCAGGTGACGCTAGTAGGTATCAGGTGTTAGCGGGTTTAATGGGTGTAGCTCTCTATATGCTTAGGGAACGTTACCTCTGCGAGTACCATACGGAAATAGATGATATTGACCCCAAGAGCTGTAGAATATGCTTAAGTATGTTTACATCGCTGGTGGAAAACTCCTAGAGGATTTAGTGGGCACGCTGTAAGCTAAATCCTTAGCGGGATACTATAGTTAAGGGTACCTTTATTTCCCCACTCCTAGTATATTACTATAGTGGGAGACTATAGCTTGCTGGGCACTAACTATGGTGTAGGGCTCCACAGATTTAGCCCAAAGAGGTTTCCAGCGGTGTTCCTAGATGTTTCTGATGCACAATATAATCCTCTAGATCCCGGGGAAATAATAGCTGGTATACACCCTGCTGAACAACCGGGGAGATACGGGGTTGCGAAATTTAGGGACGGTAGGGTTACTGCTAAGGCTCTGATGCAGTATAGCTGGGGAGGCTACGAGTTCTATATAGATGCTGAGGAAAACTTGCTGTATGTAGCCACTGGGACAAATACTATTGAGGTAAGGGATCTTGAGAACCTAGAGCTTAGGGAGAGAATTACTGTACCGGTAAGTGGAGTCACTAGTGTTGCGTTAGATTCTGAGGCTAGGTTATGGTTTATTTCGAACCCCATGAGTGGTGGCGATGGAGGATTATACCTGGTTACCGGTGGGGACTCCCCTACAAATATCCGGAGAATACGGGAATACTCTATACCCGCTAGCCTAGACTCGCTTAGAATTAACCCATGGGGTAGGAAACTACTCGTAGCTGACTATGGGAGACACGTTGTTGAGTGTATCAGTGAGGAGGGAGAGTCTCTCGGCACCATATATTTCCCATATGTTTCAGGAGTTAAGTGGACTCTAGATGAGAGAGTCCTATTGTCGAGTGGGAAATACGGGAAACATGTATTCCTACTCTTAATGACTGGTGCTCTACACAACACGGCTAGATCTGGATGGTTCGGGTATGTAGCTGACTACGGTACTCAAGCATCTAATAGGGCTGACGCCTTCTACCTAGATAGAGTCCTTATCCAGTGGTATCTTGGTTTCTCCGAGCTCCAGCTACCTTTACCTAAAAACGCACCCTACACTATAAGAGTTGGGAGCGGTGAATTTGGGGAGGGAGAGTATATAGGTGAAAAAGGTTTTCACTCTTTCACCCCTATCCTAGTCCTGAACGAAGGCTACGTTATTTCCCGCCCCAGGAACATTGACCTAGAGCTTGAAGTAATGGTACCTTATCACCATATTATAGCTCCTAAGCCAAAGATTGAGTGGGAAAGCATGGGAGAATTTAGGGGAAAGATTAGGGTTGAGGTCCCTGGCATCTATAGAGTTAGAACATTATCTAAGTGCTTCGTTGAATTATACGCAGTCTGTAAGCCATAAGAAACGTTGCAGGATTTACTGGTAAACACTAATGCCTTGAGGTACCTGCGGATGAGGGGCTTTCGTGGTTGGTTGAGCCTTGATAGCTCCCCTGACGATGAGATGAGAAACCCTCGCTAATCTACTTAGATATGCTTTCCACCATAGTGTCGGTGCTGTGGTTTTTGAGAACCTGCTAGTCATAAAGAAGAGGAGATACACTAGGAGTAGGAGAGCTAATCGCAAGATAACGAGGTTTGCTAAGAGAGAACTACTTCGGTACGGGATAGTCATGGCTATGAAGTATGGCTTCAAAGTATTGCTTGTTAATCCCAAGGGAACAACTAACTCAGAAGAACATAGTAAGATAATGAGGAGATATAGGCTAGATAGACACACAGCTAGTGCATACATAATAGCTCTCGTGGCATAAAAAGACCTGCTTTGATACAGAAAGCTACAGTTTAATGATTCTGCCCTGAGCACGGGAGAACAACATATGGAGAACCAAGTAGGGGGCTAATACCCTCAGATATCTATAGGGAGCATCATGCTAGGGAGGCTCTAGATAAAGCCAGGAGGGCGGAAAGAATCGCTAGGAGTGTTCTATCTAGATTCAATATATTAAATCGACTGCAGTAGTATTCTCGGTAGAATAGATTTTGGTTTCAAAAATACTATATTTCCAAGTTTTTCAGGGATAGGTAGTTATTTAACATACTTGAATCTTTCACGAAGGCTAGGTAGGACTCAAGAACTCTCTTCTCCCCTGGGTATAGAGGTACCTTAGGGTCAGTGTACTCGAAGAATAGGTGGCAACCATTTTTCGGTCCTACACTAATTACGCCTACGTGAATCGAGCCCGTCTCTGGCTTTTTAGCAACTAGTATAGCTGAGTAAGAACCACCTAGTATAGCTGCATAACCCTCCTCTGTAGCCATAAATGGCTCACTAACGTCACCTTCAACATAATACCACCTATATATTCTACCACCCCTGTCTACCTCGAAGCCCTTAGCTACTTTGCCGCCAGGCTTGAGGAAAGCTAGGTAACTGTAGCGTGGATCTATAAGTCCTCTCCCAGTATTCTCCAATATAGTTCTTAGATAAATTACGTTACTTCCAGGTAGAGTCATATATATCTGTGTTATCCTCAGAGACCTATAATCAATATTCTTCTCATCCCTAACCGTAGTAGAAACAGATACCCCAGTCCACTCCCCCCTAGAGGCTTTCGAGAGAAACCATTTCTCCCGCCATAGATTATCTGAGCCCCCGAGTATAAGCCTAGGCCTAATCCCACCATACCACGGGTTAAACCACTCTAAAGTACCGACTTCAGGATACGGCGAATATATATTTTCTATCCCCCCAATCTTAATACTATAGAGGGTTGCTGCATAGCTAGTTGAAACAGAGAAACTCATATAGCCGTTATCAACTATAGCTGAACCATTACTCATCTCTACATTAACTCTGTTATCACCACATATAGCTGCTATAGCTAGCTTACCCTCGAGAACACCATAGTTTGATCTAATAACATACGGTATCCACCAAACACCTAGCTCATTAGGTACTTTAACCTTTATATCGAACTCCTCGGTGCAGCACTCCTCTACGTTAAGTTTTATCTCTTTAGGCTCAACAACCTTAGGATCTGGGAAAACCAGTTGACCCTTCAGTACTTTACGTCTCCTCTTAGCTAATATAACACGTATCTTTTCCTCCACACCAGGCTTCATTACGGGTAACCTAGGCTTAGTGTATAGATCTAAGCCACCTGTATTCTCCAGCGACCTAGTTGTAGGTAAGCCGAGGTACCAGTAACGATACTTTCTACGTACTTCCCTCCAATCTCTAGCATCAAGCTCTATTACTAGTGGCCCAACATGCACAGTTTTCCTAGCAGGGATAGTAACTCTATATTGGAGATCTGGAGGCCTACTCCACGAGAAGTTAAGCTCCGATAAGTTCTCTAGGGGCCACATAAAGGATACCGTCTGCTTCCTAATGTTTTCGTGTACACACCATCCTTCAGCTAGTTCCTCAGGTTTATATGGGCCATCCCTCTTGGTAGTGAATGTTTCACCCGGCACTACATCTATCTCAGCGACACCATCCTTCACAGGTACTATGATTCTCCTAGAGAACAATACTGGAATCCACCCGCTGATAGATAACTTAATGTCTATAGTAGAGTCTGTCGGATTAGTTAATGTATAATCTATCTGGATATGTGGGGACCCAGCTCTAAAGGTTATAGTCTTCTTGAAGATAAGGCCACCAAGTTTATCTATGGGAGACTCTAACTCGATTATGACTGCACCATTTTCCCCATAAACTCTGTGTTTAAACACCTTCCTAGTAAGCTCGTTAGGCCAGAACGGGGGACCTAGACCCTCGGAAAACAGGTATATGTATTCCTCACCTACCTCATTCTCCAGCAGTATCCTAGCCCCCCTCAGGTTTACTTCAGCTAGGTACTTTGGGGAGCACACAATTATCCTATCTTTCTCCCTATCTTCAACCCACGTTACTCTACCCGGAGTAACCACTGGGATATTAACCCTAAGTATATAGCCCCCATACCTCTTATTGCCAGCAATAATACTGTAGGGTAGGGACACACCTAACCCATCTACTGCTACGGTTTTCCCAGCTACAAGGGACACTATCTCTCTGCTCTCTGGCTCAAGTTCTATCTGTGGAGTTTTCAGCAATAATTCTCCCCTATAGCTAGGGTCGAAAACTACCTTAAGTTTCCTCTTGGAGATATTAGAGACACCTACGTTGATTACACCCCTATATTTATAGGGGATAGACTGTGGAAAGATATAGTTAATCTCCAGGGGCCTAGCATCCTTGAAACCGGTTTTCAGTACTAAGGTTTCATCGCCAATCTTTGCTGAAACCACTATATGCCTCGAAGGTTCGTCGCTGGGTATATCCTTCACGTTTGGTTGAACCCTCGATTCTATCTTGACTAATGCTTCTTCACCACGCTTAAGTATGAGTCTCCGGGGGTTTAGTGAGAGTAACTCAACTCCACTAGATGGTGTAGTGGAGAGAGATATTCTCAGTTCCCTCGCAGACCTATTTAGTATCCTCCCTGTAGTGTAGAAAGGTACTCCTCTAATAATTCTCTCCTCCTCGGGATATAGCTCAAGTAGGTAATCGCTACAATCTATTCCACATAATCCCCACGACTCCCTATCTATGATAGCTCTTATGCTCTCTCCACCTATACTCCACTCATATATGTAGACACCATGGTTATTCACTTTAATATCATCCTCGCGTGGCTCAATACTCTTCTTGAACCCGAAGAGAAGTTCCCTGTTCTGGGCTACTAGAGCAGAAAACGGTTTTAAACGTAGTAAGCCAGGTAGATAATTCTGCATGTAAACAGATGTCCCCGGAACCCATTTGAAACCAAGCCTCTTGTATAGCTTTAGTGCACGTAGGTTGCCAGCCCACGTATGTAGGTCTACCCTATTTAAGCCGAGTTCATAAGCTTTCCATATGGCTCTCTTCATTAAACGTGTCCCTATTCCCCGCCCCCTATAGCTGGGGTGGACATTAAAGAGAGAAACATAGCATGCATCACTACTTACCCAATGCTCTACTAAGCTGAGGTACCCTACTATTTTCTCCTCTAGCTCTGCGAGAAGTATTGAAATAGTTTTTTGCCTTTTTATCCACTCCCTGACTTGATCCTCAGTTAGTTTTACTCCCCCCGTGAAACCCCCGGGCCACCCTTCCTCGCTCTCATTGAATAACTCTGCAATACCCTTCGCGTCTCTGGGCGTATATTCCCTAATAACTATATTTGAATAACTGTCTCCCACCATGATTCTCATAAAACAATCTACTAATAACCTTTAATTTTTTGCCTAAATAATCAATAACTACTGCTAGAAGAAACTCTGCTCGAGATTTAACCGAGATAGAAAAACCCCACCCTTTTTTATACAAATTCCTGTGTCATATGGTGGTGATATGGGTAGAGTAGTCATGGGGTATTATCTCCCACAGTGGACACCATACAACGTTATCTCATATCTGTATCAGAACCTACTCTCCAGAGGAGTTAACGTTGAGCAAACAAGTCCAATGTCTATAAGGGTGAAACGGGGAGCATTACTCCTCTGGGAGGGGTATGCAGAGGTCAGAGCGTACCAAGCTGGGCAGTACATTGAGCTTGAAATATCTTCGTCGGAGACACGCTCCTTCGTTACTGGCGGTCTAATAGGTAGGAGTAGAGCTAAAGCCGCACGGAAAGACCTTATAAACGCCATAGTCTCTATTCTCGGCCAGCCAGCCTATACACGCGAAATATAATTCCTATCCCAGTCCAACCTATAGCTTTTTTGATTAAACAAGCTGCAATCCCAGCTTTTTCCTCAATTCCCCCAAGCCTCCCTAGATCCGTATTAGCCTATAGCTCTAGTGCCGAGAACCAGTATTCTCCCAACTTAAAGAGAATTTAGAGCCTTTTCTGGTTTTAGCCCTTGGTCGTTAAGGTAAGGAATAATGTTCTCCCATTGCAGCAGAGTACGGCTCAAGTAGTACTCTGTGTCTACTCCGCTGTATATGTCTTCTTCCTGACTGCAACGAAAATAGCGGTACATTGGGCTACTAGAAGAATTAAGCACAGCACTACACGGTCTATATTGAAGGCTTCAACGTTCAGCATCATCTTGATAATTTCAGAGATATTATATGTTGGAGCTAGGTAAGCTAGAGGCCTTACAAGCTCCGGGAGTACATACGAGGGATAGTATATTGGTGGTAGTAAAGTAAGTATACGTGTAACCAGGCTTATCTTTGGGCCAGCACTCATAAAATCCTTCGAGGGTACGAGATAACCTATAGATACGCCTAAAGCCCATAGAAGCATAACTAACAACACTAGTACTAAGACATCTAGGGGCCCAGCGCCCGTAAGTAGGAGAAGTGTAGCAGCATATACTACTGCTGTCGAGAGTGAAGGGAAGAGGTGACCAAGTGCTACACCCACCCTGAATTCAAAAGAGGTAACGGGTGACGCCAGGAAAGCGTCTCTCAGCCCTATAAGACCGTAATATGCATCGTATACCGCACTATGAGCACATCCGCTAAAAACCGAGGATACTAGTGCGCCTACGAGGACGTGGGGAACCAACTTTACTCCCCCAAGAATATAGAATACTACCAGAAACCAGAAGGTGGAGAGTAGTGACGATACGTAGACCGACCACGACCTTAGGCCTCTACTTGAGACCAATAGTGCTACCCCAAGAACCCTATGTGGATTAATCATGATGTACACCTCAAGAAAACATCTCTTAAACCGCATCTATGGATACTGGCCTCAACGCCTAGTGTAGATAACTTACTAATTAGCTCTGGGATATGATTCCTCTCAGCATATACTATAATTACAGATCCCAGGTCTATTATACGTTCAGTCTCCACAGCCTCCCCGAGGAGACCAAGTACATCCTCTTTATTGTACCACGAGGTTATTTCGAGACGAGTTAAATGTGAAATACTAGACACAAGCTTATCTGGAGAGCCCCTAGCAACTAGCCTACCTTTATCTATCATAATGACTTCGTCTGCTCTCTCCTCCACCTCACCCATATCATGTGAAGTTACCAGTACGTGTATGCCTTCCCGCACGAATCGTCTCAGGATACCCCACACCTTCACCTTATTGGTTGGATCTAACCCGCTTGTAGGTTCGTCGAGGAAAACAGCGTCAACTTCGGGGGCTAAAGCCATAGCTAAAATTACCAGCCTTCTCATACCACCTGATAACCTAGAGCAAAGCTCGTTTCTACGCTCCCACAAACCAACTTCTTCTAGCACCTCCCTAGCTCTACGCTTAGCGTCGTGCAAGCTGTAGCCACGAGAGAATAGGTAGTATTTCACATGTTCATAAGGCGTGCAACCCATATCGGGTCTAGAATCTTGCGGTACCAGAGAAATATTCTCCTTAATTACCTGGATCTCGTCTACAACATTATGTCCCAAAACCTCAACTACTCCATGTGAGGGACTTAGTAGCCCAGTTGAAATCTTAACGAACGTGGTTTTACCAGCTCCATTTGGCCCTATAAGTGCCAGTATTCTTGCATTTGAGCTAAATGAAAGATCCCTTAAAGCTACTACCCCATTGCTGTAC
>JALURH010000171.1 GCA_027017025.1 Thermofilaceae archaeon | reverse complement strand
TGCTTGATATTTATCACAAACTCTCCTCAGGTCTCGTTTTATGATTCTCCAGATAGTAATTTGGTAAATTACCTTATCTAGAGATAACTGACTTCACTACTTATCTCCCGCAACTACGAATAGAGTAGCGGCTAAGGAGGCTCATGATCGAGAAAGAATAAAAACTATCAATAAACACTACTCTAAACGATTTCGCAAAGAACTGTAAAAATGGTAGCCCGGCCGGGATTCGAACCCGGGTCTCGGGGGCTTACTCCCCTGAGCCACATGACTCAGGGACAAAGCCCCGTATGCTTGGCCGCTACACCACCGGGCTACTCTTTCTTATTCTAAAATTTAGCTAGCTAGACTATATATTTCACTCCATTGTTCTCAGGGAATATTCTTCTTGATATATGTTTAGGTTATTTATTTTCGTACTCTACACTTATGATGTATAGGATTGTCTGAGATTATTATTAATTATTTATTTTTATTTTAACAATAGTTCTAGTTTATATGAGACTTTTTGTAGAGTTTACTTTATTAAAATAGTTTGTTTTTTTCTACAGCGATACTTTTAAGGTGGAGTTGTATTTGATGTGCGAGGTGGGAGTGTGAGTTCAGACAAAGCAACTAGACTAATACTATGGTTTGAGGAACTAACAAAAGATGATGTACCACTTGTTGGTGGAAAGAACGCAAATCTTGGTGAAATGCTACGTGCAGGTATACCTGTACCTCCCGGATTTGCAGTCACAGCTTACGCCTACAAGAAATTCATCGAGGAAACCGGAATAAAGGATAGAATCTATGAAATACTTAGAGAAAGGGTTCCAGAGCGTGCAGCCAAACCCGAGGATTATATGGAGGCTAGTAAGGAAATACGAGCATTAATTGAGAAAACCGAAATGCCCAGGGATATAGAAGAAGAAATCAGGAAAGCTTACAGGGAGCTGAGTAAACGAGTTGGAAAGGATGAAGAATTTGTAGCTGTGAGAAGCAGTGCTACAGCCGAGGACCTACCGGATGCCAGCTTCGCAGGACAGCAAGAGACTTATCTAAATGTTAAAGGAGAAGATGAAGTAGTTGAAAAAGTTAGGAAGTGCTGGAGCAGCCTTTTCACACCGAGAGCAATATTTTATAGGGAGCAAAAAGGCTTCGAGCATGAAAAAGTGTTAATAAGCGTAGCTGTACAGAAAATGGTTAACTCAAGGTCAGCTGGTGTAATGTTTACAATACATCCAGTAACAGGTGAAGAAGATAAGATACTCATTGAGGGTACTTGGGGGCTGGGAGAAGCTGTTGTTAGCGGAGCGGTAACGCCGGATGAATGGATTGTGGATAAAAAGACTCTAGAGATAGTAAACCAGAGAATAGTGGAAAAGACTGTTGAATACATACGTGATCCCAAGACAGGAAGAACTATCCATGCAGAGGTTCCTCCAAAGAGAAGAAATACACCTTCACTGAATGAGGATGAGGTAAAGAAGTTGGCAGAGCTTGGTATAAAGATAGAACAACACTATGGTAGACCAATGGATATTGAATGGGCTATAGATAGAGACCTTCAATTCCCCGAAAGCGTGTTCATAGTACAAGCAAGACCTGAAACTGTGTGGAGTGTCAGAAGGTCAGAAGAAATAGCTAGGGAAACAGCGGAAGTTGTTAGAATCTCTGAAGCAAAAACTGTAGTGAAGGGTTTGCCAGCCAGTCCAGGAGTAGCTTATGGAACAGCTAAAGTCTGTTTATCATTGGAGGATGCTAAGAAGTTAATGAAAGAGGGAGATATTTTAGTGACGACAATGACGGATCCCGACTGGGTTCCATATATGAAGATGGCCTCTGCAATTGTTACAGATGAAGGTGGAATGACTGCGCATGCAGCAATCGTTAGTAGGGAACTTGGCATTCCAGCTATTGTAGGCACTCGAGAAGCTACCAAGAGAATGGAGACCGGAAAAGATTATACAGTTGATGCACGATCCGGAGTAGTATATGAAGGAAAAGTTGCAGAGCTACTAGGCGAAAAAGAAGAAAAGAAGGCAGAAATAACCGGGGCAATAGAGATAGTACTCAAACCCATAACTGGTACAAAAATCTACATGAACCTGGGTGTACCGGAGAAAATAAAGGATTACAGTAACCTACCATTTGATGGCATAGGATTAATGAGAGTAGAGTTCATAATGGCTAGCTATGTTGGCGAGCATCCACTCTATCTCTTAGAGACTGGACGTGGTGATGTACTAATAAACAGAATGGCTGAAGGAATAGCGATGGTAGCGAGAGAAATTTATCCAAGACCGGTTGTAGTAAGGTTTAGTGACTTTAAGACTAACGAGTATAGACAACTAAAGGGAGGAGAGAAATATGAGCCACACGAGGATAATCCAATGCTAGGATGGCGTGGTGTATCGAGATACATAAGTCCACAGTATGAGAAAGCGTTTCTACTTGAAATTAAGGCTATCAAAAAGGTAAGAGAGGATATGGGACTAACCAATGTATGGGTTATGGCTCCCTTCGTAAGAACACTATGGGAGGCAGAGCAATTTGTTAAACTATTAAAGGAGGAAGGTTTAGAGAGTGGTAGAGATTTCAAGGTCTGGGCAATGGCTGAGGTACCAAGTGTTGTATTCATGGCTGAAGAGTTCTCAAGATACTTCGATGGCTTCAGCATAGGTAGCAACGACCTAACACAGTTAACACTAGGTACAGATAGGGATTCTGCAATACTACCGAAAATAGATACACGCTATTTTGATGAGCGAGATCCTGCAGTGAGAACAGCCATAGCTATACTAATAGAGAAGGCACACAACTCTCCCTATGGTTATAGGACAGTCAGTATATGTGGACAAGCACCTAGTGTCTATCCGGAGTTTACAGAGTTCTTAGTTAGACATGGTATAGATAGCGTTAGTGTTAACCCTGATGTAGTTGTTAGGACAAGGGAGCTTGTAGCGGCTGTCGAACGCAGGATAACTATGGAGAAATTACTAGGGATACATCATGTAGATGAAGATCTTGGATGGCCTCCCCGTATAAGGAATTCAAAAAGGAAGACATGGTATGCTAGAAGAGTAGATGAAATAGAAGAGGTATAATAGGGAAAGTAAATAAATCTTCTTAAAATATCCTTTTAATCTTTTTCTACATTATTTTTGGGTTTTCCTTTTGAATAATAATATTTCAGACATCTTCAGGAAAATAGGTTTAAAACCTAGGAA
>JALURH010000170.1 GCA_027017025.1 Thermofilaceae archaeon | reverse complement strand
GTATTTTTCTTTCTCAATTTCTAAAGCTGTTTCAACCGGCTTGAGCATTGCTTTAATGTTTGTGAGGTACCTTCTCATCACAATACTTATGGCCTCCTTTACAGTCTTCCCTCTAATAACTAAGAATTTTATTTCATCCCTTGGAAGAGATAAACCTAGTTTCTCTAGATTTGAGTCAACCTGACTAAATTTCGGGTAATAGTAGTAAAAGGCTTTTAGGGCTGCAGCTAAAGCATCACGTTGATGGGTATCCTTTATTTTTAATCCCTCATTTTTCTCTACGAAGGTTGATGTTATCTGTCTTTTCTCCTCAATAGTTAATGAACGCTGGGGTACAAATAGCGGACAATTTAAGCTAGCAGCAAGTTTCTTCACGTATGTAGATGGGGGGTTGACATCAGTGGCTAAGGTAGCAACAAGTCCATAATCCAATATTATTCTTGTTAGCTGGGTTCTACTTAACCATCTCCTCGACATTAGTGCCAAAATATCTCCATTCAAAGTCATTATAGCAATCCCCGTGGATATTCCTGGATCTACGCCTACAATTAGGTACTTCTTAGGAGGAGAAGGTGTCTTCAATGATGCACCTAGTGGTTTAAACTCTATTTTCTGCTTGCTTATAGGCTCTATATCTATCACATAATCATGACCTTTCCTTTTCTTTACTAAACCGAAGAGCCTATATCTAGGTGCATATATAATAAAAGTAGCGTTTTCGAGACCATATCCAGATTTTCTCACATAGAGATCAAAGTCTATTCTATTTTTCTCAAGAATGTCCTTTATTTCCCGCGTGACTCTTAATATAAGTAACTCAATATTCCTTCTATATCTTTCTTTACTCATACCTCCTTGAGTTAAGCTTCTACCTCTACTGATTGTAACTCGAGTTTCATTTTCAAAAAGTAGTGCCTCAGAGCCTATACCAAAGAAAGCTAATTTAGCAGATACCTCTGCTGCCTTTAAGGGAGATAACTTACCATCACATAAACCTAGTGATTCAGCTAACTTAGATAAAGGAAAATGTTTTTCTTCAATTAAAGTAACCTGTATCAGGCTAGGTGGTCTATCAAATATTTTAAATAATTCTATAAGTTCCTCCTCCCTAGGAGCTAATTCAAATATATTATCTATGGCTATAGCCTCTACGCTATATCTTTTTGTGATATTTACTATCTCTGACCTTGATACATTATTTTTCCTCTCTCTTACAGTTCCATCAACTAACACTACAGCTGCATAATGGGGCTCACTGGATGACTCAGGGGAATATCCGGGAAGTATATCTAAACCAAGTATTCTTCTATAACTAATCGTTAAACCCCCCTTTATCTAAGCTTGAAATTATTTCCTCCGCACTTTCTTCGATATTAATTTTTACATTATATTTCCGTCTAAAAAACTTCATTAAGTTTATTATATCTCGCCTCAAATAGTATAGAGCTGAGGGATGATTTGTATCAACCCACTGTGGCCAATCAAAAAGGATAATTTTACTGAAATCCCCAGCTAGAATCACGTTATATTCGCTTAAATCGCCATGAATTATACCTGCTCTATATGCTTTAGCTATCTCAGAGATTACCATATCCAATATTTTTTCAGGATCGCTAAGTGGAGGACACTTATATAATTCAACCCCCTCTATATACTCTGTTATAACTATGTGCCTATTCCAATCGATCGGCTCGGGAGCGGACACACCTGCTTTAGACAAAATTAAGAGTGCTTTATACTCATTCTGCGCTGCTAAACGTGATTGATAAAGCCATGAGATATGGCTTCTTCTACCTAAGTAAGACCTAGTTCTCCTTGTTTGCCGGAAGCTAATTCTACCAACGCGATGTACTTTTACAGCAACTCTTCTGCCTCCAGGAGTTAGCCCCAGATAAACATCAGACTCCTTCCCCACGCCGATTGGAGACGCACTGACTGAGGCTAAAACACCCCTCTTCGAGAGAGCGTTTAGTGCAAGGCAGTCATAACCTCTACTTGTTAGTATGAATCCAATATAGGCTTCCCTCTTTCTCTGTATCAAACCTAGTGTATGTAAGCTCCTCAACTTTTTCTCTACGTAGGTAAGTTCTAGTCCAGAGAGCTTTGAAATAGTCTCTATATCCACATAAAGGTAGCGTGACATTCCTCTTTCAATAGCATTAAGTATTTTCAATTCTTCTTGTGAAAGCTTCTTTAAAGCCGTAATAGCAAACCTAAGGCTCATTACAATATCTAATCTTAATATAAAACCTAAAATTATAAGTGTGGTTCGATTTTAGATAAGCTCCGCTCAGGATGTGGGATAAGTAGGGGGTAAGCCCGAAAAGAGCTTTAACAAGATAGATGTAGGAGTATCGTTCTGTTCTGGTTAGCCGTAAGTTTTGTAAAGTTCGTAGATGTTGTTACAGCTAGCCTTCTAGCCTCCTATCTTTATTGGCTGGCTTTCAGGAGGGGGGAACGGGTGCTTCCCATATCTCCGGAGTTTTCAGGCGGATATTCCAGCTCCCAATAATGTCCCTATAAAGCCTCATTTAGTGCTCCGCCAAAAGAAATTATGAGACGAAAACACCTAAACCTTACTTTAACTATTCATGGAACAACCCGAAAGCCGTCGATGAAACCCGAGACAGGAAGACTCTCCGCTACACATGCATCAAAAGTTGTCAGAACGGCAACTCCCTACTAATCAAGCAGGGAGACCCGAGACCAAGAAAAATAGGAATAAAATCACAGAGAGATGCTAATAAAACTTTCTAAAGTATTAAGTGTCACCTAAGTTTCTAAGAGCTTCAATTACATAAGTAAGCTTATAGTCTACGATAGACAGTAAAATATTAGTAATGATGAAACAGCTCGCAGATGAATGGATGAAGCAACCCTCGATTACTGATTTTTACTTAGTAAGGGTTCCTGTCCAGATGGGCTATCAAAGCCTACGTAGGTTTTCATTACCTGGGGTTGCTCCTATGCTTGCTATGGGAGTTGGTCATTTTATCACAACTCCTTCCGCTGATATAGGAGCATACCTGGGATTCATCTCCTCAACCTTCATCGGAATCACATAGCCAAGACAGAGTAATAGATGCTGTTGGTTGTTTTGTGGGGGTTCGCTCATCGCAGGGGTGCTGAGTGGCTGAAGTGATTCGGGCTTCCCCTTAGCTAATGTTTTCATCATTGCTTTGGGCTCGCGGGGTCGCCCACACATCTTAGCCCAAGCACC
>JALURH010000169.1 GCA_027017025.1 Thermofilaceae archaeon | reverse complement strand
TACGTTACAATACAGAACCTAAATGTAGAAGAAATATGGGTTAACGGTATTATTAGGAGACGGAATGTTAGAATCCTCAGCGCTACAGACCTAATAGTAGAGGTTTCCTCTATACTGAGCGATTTATTGCTTGAAGTCCCCAGTACATCAAGTGGCTACACCTACCTAGCTGTTAACGGCACCACGGTTATCGACGGAGAGACAAATACGTATATAACGGTTAGGGGGTTAACCGCCTCCGAGACCCAAGATCTAATTATAAGATGGGCGTCCTCAGAAACCTACGCCACTGGTCTCTCAAAAACTGTTGAAACATCACCCTAGTTACCTTGAAGTATTATGTCTTCTCCGATAAACTGTAGTCGATAATAAAAATTAAATGATAAATATATCCTCTCCAAAGTAATACTTAGTTAGGGGGGTGTAGTGAGGGGACAAGCAGAGATAATTGGAGCACTCCTACTGGTAGCTATAGTTATGGTACTATGGTCCCTATTCTGGATATGGTTCTACCCACAGTACGAGGCATATAGGGGCAGCGTCACTAGGGCAAGGGAGGAGGCTGTGAGAAGCCTTAAAGAAAATATAGTTATCGAGATACTGGTATATAATGGTGACACCACCGGGAAAGTCTATATATCGAATCTCGGCGGAGTAGAAACAACGGTATACTCTGTTTATCTAAACAATACGCTTGTGTGGGATGGAGAAGCAAAACTAAGGGTTGGCGAAGGAACATGGATAAACTTTAACTGGATAAATGTACCTGACCCCTATAACAAGGTGTATTACGTCAAGGTATGTACACTATATAGCTGTTACGAGGTGGTGGAAAATATCTAGGCAAAAAAACCCTAGGGGACAGGCGACAGCTGTATCAGCGATCTTCTTGGTAATCTTGTTATCAACGATAGTGACTTTCTTTATGTATAACATTTATGTGCAAAAGGAAGTTCAGAAAGAATTCATTAAACAGGTAAGTGAGTTAAAGTCTGAAGCTAAAATTGATGCAATAATAAACTATACACTAATTAATAAGATATCTCCAGCAGACGTAACACTTGAGGTTATTGAAGGCACAATATCCCCTACAGATCCGTCTCAACAAGCTGCAGCTCTCTCAACTCCCGGCGACGGCAACTACATAACAATATCCTCTAGCCTTACTGGAGGAGGTATAGGGGCTCCAGTTACAGAAACCGTATTGGAGGAAAACTTTGAAACAGGTATAGGAGGCTGGAGTAGGGATCACAACTTTATAAGACCTTGGGGGAATGGTAGATGGAGACAGAGAACATCTGGGGGAAATAAGTATATCTATTTTTCTGGAAGTTACAGTAGAGGAGGGGCTTGGACCACAGACATTCTAGTGATTACTCTTTGGGCAAATATCTCTAAGAACATAGATTTGTCTAGCCTCACATTTATTCCCGATGAAGCTACTCTAAGTTTCCGATACTTTGATGACATAACAATAAATGATGGAAATCTGATAGAGTACCGCATTGATATATTAATCGATAAGAAAATAGTATATCAGTTAGATCTAGAGGATGGAGGAACGGGACAGTGGGTAAATATAAGGAAAATATATCTTAATCATCCATATCTTCTTGCGCCTGGAACGCATACCTTCGAAATAAAGATGTATATAAAAATTCAATCAAACTTCTACTACTATCCTCTTTTTGGACTCCCAATTCCTGTAAGTAATATAGATTTTGATACAGCATTAGCTCTTGATGACATAATCTTAAATGTTAGTAAGAGAGCAACAAGTGGCTCAACTACAAGTAGCGCAGCATTCAATATCACATTCACCTGGCCTACAAACACGTATACAGTTAATGGCTCACTTCTTCTAATGTGTGATAACATAGCTACAGTTGAGACATATATTCTGAGCGAGGATGGTGCAAACTGGGTTTTTGCTCAACAATACCATGTGCTTAGCGATACTTGGTACAACATAAGCCTAGGTAATGGAACTAAGATCATGATTGAGGCGTATTCTGACTCGCCATTTAACCTATATCTGGATTACCTGAATCTTAATAGCTATAGCATATATGTTGGCGAAATTGAGCTCAAGCTGAAAAATGCGGGGTCATCACCCATATATGTATCAAATGTATGGATAAGAAACAGTACCGATTATGGCTCAAATAGTGTAAACATGTTCCTCGCACCCGGGGACGAAGCAACAGTAGCTATCCCATTTACTATTGAAAGGGGATTAACATATGAGGTTAGAGTAGTAACAGATAAAGGAATATTTAAGTACCAGGTGGAAATACCTTAATCAGCTAGTTTATATCCTAGTCATTCTAGAAACTCTATTCAGAACATCAATGAATTTATCTATTTCTTCCTTAGTGTTATATATATAGAAGCTCGCTCTCACTGTTCCGGGCTCTGCATTAAGTCTCTTTATGAGCGGTAGTGCACAGTGATGCCCGCTTCTAACAGCTATTCCCTCGAAATCTAGTAGCGAGGCGAGATCGTGGGGCGCTATACCCACAACGTTGAAACTTATGACGCCAGACTTAATACCGGGGTCTCTCGGGCCATAGACTACGACGCTATCTAGCTCAGATAGTCTATCCAACATATACTTCGTCAACTCCTTCTCGTGGCCCATAACGTTATCCATACCTATTCTCCTGAGATACCTCACTGCCTCAGCTAAACCCAGTGCACCAGCTACATTCGGGGTCCCTGCCTCGAACTTTGATGGAGGCTTAAGCCATTCAGCAGAACATAGTTCGTCACTACAAACAACGTTTGAGATAGCTCCCCCACCAGGGAAAGGTGGAGCTAGCTTCTCAAGAATTTCTTCTCTAACATAAAGTCCACCTATACCCATAGGTCCCAGCATCTTATGCCCAGAGAAAACTAGGAAATCAGTCCCAATAGACTTTACATTAACTGGTAGATGAGGGACAGATTGTGCCCCATCAACCAGGCAATAAGCCCCCACACTATGTGCTAGCTTACAGATCTTCTTAACATTATTTATCACACCAGTAACATTAGAGACGTGTGTGATAGCTACAATCTTAGTTTTCTCACTTAGCTTCCTTTCAAAGTCATACATATCTAGTAGTCCTTCTCTATCAACCTCGGCTACTTTGAGGGTGGCTTGTGAAAGTTTCGAGATATTTACCCAGGGAAGAATATTGCTATGGTGCTCCATCGCTGTAATTAAGATTTCATCTCCC
>JALURH010000168.1 GCA_027017025.1 Thermofilaceae archaeon | reverse complement strand
AAACCATAATCCTCTGAGGGTTGATCACCACAGACTTCCCTATCTGGATTAAGCGTCCAGAATATTCTACCACAAACCCTACACTTCTTCTTATAGAAGCCTCTATCTATGAAGAAGGGGAGATCAATTAAGTTTTCCTCCATCACTTAATCACCTAGGATATAACTATAGGTGAATAGGAAATTAATCTAAAAAGGTTCACGTAAAACTTATAGATATAATGCTCGTTAACTTATCTCTGGATGTTTCCTCTTTACTTCTTCAAGGAGATATGTAGCTATGGCTTGAGCCTTCGCCAATATATATGGAGCAGTCTCTATAGTTAGTACTCCAGCGTTTATTGCTAAGCTCAGTGCACATATATGGGCTTTCTTTATACTAAATTCAAGAGTCTCTGGTAATGGGATTCCAGCATTTATGGCAAGGTTTAGTGCCGAAATATATGCATTAGCTATATCTCCTCTATATTTCTCGGGATCCAACTCTATATCCTCAGCTTTTATAACTCTTCCATCAAGATAGATTGCTTTAACCTTTACACTAGATTCTATGGGTTTTATACCTAGTTTGGTTAAGAGCTCAGCTAGTTCTGGAGATATAACATCCCCTGGTTTTGCAACCACTGTATCTGACGTTACCCATATACTACCTTCCTGAATCCTCATTGGTATCTTTAACTTGTTAAAAAGGCTTATCATAGGTCCTGGCGGTATACCTGTATTACCAGCTGGAATTACAATGGGGTTGGTTGCTATATCTCCTGCTCTAGCCTCTCTATATATCTTCTTCTTATCGAGATATAGTTTTACTTCAAACGGATTTTCATTCGTAAATATTGAGGCATTTTGCCCCACTAAGAACGAAGCTAGATCCTTTAGTCCATTTACACCCAGCGATTCTATGGCTTTGAGGAATATTTTGTTTTTAATAACTTTAAGTATACTACCTCTCTCCCTGAGAATATTACGTGTTTCATGGAGCACAGGTGCTGTAACACCAGTAATACTCACTAAGAGAAGATATCTGTAGCTTTTCAAATATTCCTGTAAC
The DNA here is from genome assembly GCA_027017025.1 of Thermofilaceae archaeon. Classification (GTDB taxonomy): domain Archaea; phylum Thermoproteota; class Thermoprotei; order Thermofilales; family Thermofilaceae; genus JALURH01. Next base: position 8,964 of record JALURH010000168.1, on the reverse strand, counting down.
TCCTTTACAGCCTTTATCTTCCTCTGAGGTATTGGCCTAGTCCTTTCATATTCAACTCGTATCATATCCATCACCCTTTCTTCTTTTCCACCCTTACTGCGGGCCCCATTGTTAGTTTTACATAAACTTTCTCTATGTTCTGTGGTTGAAACTTCTTGAGTAATGCATTTATTACTGCTAGAACATTCTCAGCGAGCTCGTCCGGGCTTTGATCCTCAATACCTATACGACACATTACTTGAGGATCATTTTTTATTCTAACTCTAACTGATCTTCTAAAGCGTTCTATAAAGGGTTTTACATCGACATTAGGGGGTATAGGTGTAGGCATCTTACCTCTTGGCCCTAGATAACGTCCTAAGAGTCTTCCAATAAGCGGCATAAGATCTGCTTGTGCTACGAAGAAATCATAAGCTTTAGCAATTTTCTTAGCTCTTTTCTTATCACTAGCAATTGTCTGTAACTCGTCTTTATCTATTACAATATCTGCCTCTGCCTCCTTAGCTCTTAGTGCTAAATCTCCAGATGCTATTACAGCAACTTTTGCTAGCTTATCTTTGGGTGGATTAGGCAGAGTTACGATAGTGTTTATCCTATTCTCAGGTTTTCTAACGTCAATATCCTTTAGTTTTACTATTAACTCAACACTTTGTTTGAACCGCCTAGGTTTAGCTAGCTTAATAGCTTCACCTATGGCCCTACTTATCCCCTCATGCTTAAGCATTAAGGAACTCATGACTTTCACCTCCACTCACTTTCATATTCTTTAAAGACTTCATCATGAACACCTTCATCAATCTCATGTAGTATATCCTTCGGACTCTTCCCATCTATTGTTACCCCCATACTCAGAGCTGTCCCTATTACGGTTTTTACCGCTGCTTTAAGTGTTTTCGCCCTGATATCATTCTTCTTTATTAAAGCTATTTTAATAACCTGTTCAAGTGAGAGGTTACCTACAGCCTCCCTACCTGGCTGTTGAGCACCTTTGCTTATTTTTAACTCCTTAACAATTAATGCAGCTGTTGTTGGTGTACCAACCTCGACTTCAAATGTTTTTTTCTCCACATCAACGGTAACCTTTACAGGTACCCTCATTCCAGCAAAGTCGCGAGTAAGCTCATTTATCTTATTGACCACCGCCATTACATTTAAGCCTAGAGGTCCTAGAGCGGGTCCTTAGCCCCGGCTCTATAGCCGTATAGGCGGACCCGCTGTAGCTTTTCCACCCTCAACTAGGAAATTAAATGTCTTCTTGCTCGGGCTTGACATATATACACCCCCAATGAGAAGTAAAAAGGATATTTTTGTTTTCTGCTACTTTAATGGCAGAAACATTGATGATCTTGTAGCTTTCAGTCCTGGTTCTCCATGTTCAACTTTCTTGGTAGTGAGTGCAAACTCTCCTAAATAGTGCCCCACTCTCTCAGGAGTAATTTCAACTGGTACAAATTCCTTTCCATTGTATACATGTATGGTTAGGCCTATCATCTCAGGTATTATAACCATATCTCTAACATGGGTCCTTATTACTGGGGGACGCTTACCCTCTTTAAGTCTCTTTTTCGCTTTCCTAATTTTCTCTAGAAGCTTTCTCTGCTCTGGAGTGAAGCCTCTTAGTAGAGACCTCCTTTGTCTCGATGGAAGTAACTCTATAAACTTCTCTAAGGGCATCTGCTGGAGCTCTTCCACAGTGTATCCTCTAAACCGGAACCTACCTAAAGCAGCCTCCATTAATTAACACCTAACCACAAGAGATAAAATTAAGATTTAAACATTACCTAGACTAAGATAGGGGATGAGGAATACGGTGGGGTAGTGAGTTGCATGAGCTACACCCCTGAGTCTGACCCCTGCTCATTACTTCCATAATAATATTGAACAAAAGTCCCTATTAGTGGATGCCAGAGAAAATCAGAATTACATGCAAGAATAGATCTCTTGGGGAAATCAGAATTTTTAGGGCTAGAACATTGAATTATGGTTTTTTGTATTAGATTGTGTCTTTTTATGTTGTTTAGGCTTATAGATGTTCTTGTATGTATTTTATCTGGGCTTTGAAGCTAAATAAGAGGCTAATAAATCCCTAGATGAACCCAATTACCCGAGGAGAGCAAAGCTCCCACAGGGTGGTTGGGGAAGAAAGCCGTAATAAACCCAACCATACCAGAAACAAAAAGCTACAACCCAATACATGAAGACACGGTTAGGGAGAACGGTAACTGGTTATTATTCTAAAAGTTATCTTCCTTTCCTTCTTCCAGTTCTGCGCGGTGCTATGTGTCCCACCTTCCTTCCTGGAGGAGCCGTTCTAGGCGCGGGTGTTAATCCTTTGGGATGATGACCACCTCCAGCTGGGTGAGCATATGGCGACATAGCTTTACCTCTTACAGTAGGATATTTGAATGATTTAGCTCTTGACCAGTGGTACATTTTTCCAGCTTTAAGGAATGGTTTTTCTATCCTACCGCCAGCTGCCACTATTCCTATAGTAACTCTTGCTTCAGAAGATACTTCTTTTACCTTCTTTGAGGGTAATTGAATAAGTGTTTTACCCTTGCTATGTGCTAAAACCGTAACATATGTTCCACTACCTCTAGCTAATTTTCCTCCATCGCCAGGCCTTATTTCAACATTACATACCATAGATCCCTCAGGTACATTCCCTATAGCCACTATACTTCCAAGCTGAATAGGTGCATTAGCACCATAGTAAATTTTCTGTCCAACGGCTAATCCTTCTGGAGGTATCATTAACATCTCCTTCCCATCCTCGAAAGCAACCCTAGCCACAGGTGTTCCTCTACCAGGATCATGTAGTAATTCTTTAACTACTCCAACAAGTACCCTGTTTTTAAACTCCTGTGGATCATATGGCCTATATCTTACTGCTCCAACACGTTTCCAGCTAGGACTTCTAAAGACTGATCCTCCTCTTCCCCTCCTCTGAACAAGTAATCTCTTCCCCATATTATGCCACCTATACCATACCTATTCTCGTCGCAATATCCATAGCGTTATACTCTGGTGCAAGTTTTACATATGCCTTCTTCTCACCACGAGGAGTAATTAATGTGTTCACCTTCCTAACCTTGACCCCATAGAGTAGCTCTATTGCTCTTTTAATCTGTCCCTTAGTGGATTTCACGTCAACTATAAAGGTTAGCGTATTATTTTTCTCCATTAACATAAGAGTTTTTTCCGTTACATGCGGTCTAATTATTATTTTAGAATAGTCCTCCATCATCTTCTCACCAGTTTACTAAGTTTCTCGTCTAGCGCCTTTAAAGCAGAGTAGGTGAATAAAGTTAATCTTCCTGGTACGCCACCGGGAGCTAAGTGCTCTACGTTAAGTATATCTACAGTAGCTACATCAACTCCGGGTAGGTTTCGAGCAGCCTTCACTATTCCTCTATCCTTTGAAATTACGATTAGGACACTTTTAGGCTTCTTGTATCTACGCCCCCTCATTTTTCCCTTACCAGCACGTATTCTTATTCCCCTATATGCCCTCTCTACATCACTCCATAATCCAAGTTTCATCAAAACTTCCCTTACTTTATGCGTTCTCTCAAGTTCCTCAAGATCATCGGTTACTACTACTGGTAATGACTTCACGTTATCAAGCTTATGGCCTCTTTTTGATACAAAATATCTATAGGCTGTAGCAGCAATAGCAGATGCAAGAGCTAACCTCTTCTCTTTCCTGTTAATAAATTCTCTAATCTTCCTATCAACCCTAGGTGGATGTACACGTCTACCACCTACAGCCTGTGGGACTCTAGCTGCTCTTGAACCACCTTTTATACGTGCTACTCGTGCAATACCATACCCAACCCCCCAGCTTTCAGCAGAAGTTCTCAAGCCAGCTAGGGGATCAGTACCCTTGGGTTGAAGACTTGATGTTCTCAAAGCTAATACAGCTCTCCTAATTAAGTCGGGGCGTACTGGTGTATAGAATATACTGGGTAACTCTATCCTTTCTACCTCTTTCCCATCTAGGTTGAAAATAGATACCTCTTTCTCTAGTTTTATTTCTTCTAATAGAGACATGCTTATTCACCTGGAGGCCAGGGTTTAGTACTAATATAAATGATCTGAGGAGATTCGCGTTTAACATCTGGAGGTCTTATAGCATGTCTCATCTTGATTAGCCTCTTTATTGCCCCTGGAATACTTCCCTCAACAAGCACGTATGTTGATCTAACTAAGCCATAGTGTGGCCATCCGCCTGCTGGATTTATATCGTCTTCCTTATTCTCTACAGGATTCCCTATCTTAAGTATCCTCTTATTATACTCTGTTCTCTGGTGAAAACCGAGTTGCCCTGGAAACGGTGTTGTAAACATTATTGCAGGTTTTGTTGGCCCTACGCTTCCTATTCTTCTACTTCCTTTACGATGCTTATGCCATCTAGGCATTTCTCTTACTCCAAATCTTTTAATAACTCCCTGAAATCCTTTACCCTTTGTAACAGCAATTACATCTATATACTCGCCGACACTAAATACTTGGTCGATAGTTATCTCTTTACCAAGCGAGTTAATAACATATTCCAAAGCCTCATCAGCATTGCCTCCTACACCTATCTCAAAAACCTCTGGTTTTTTCCTATGTATCCCAGCGAGCCTAGGCTGAGTGGAAACTATAGCTCTAACTACATTAACTCTATTTTTCACATCGTTAAGCTTCCTCATCTGTTCATTATACGACTCTTTCTTCGGAACTGTGAAAACCCTCTCTACATCCTTAGGTAAGTCTTTAGTCCAGACTTCTGTTAAGGCCTTAAGACCGTAGAAGGTTTTCTCATAAACCCTGAAGCCCAGAACTTTTAGAGGAGGAGTTTCGATGACCGTAGCAGCTCTTATAACTTCTTGACCGTAGAATGGACTATTCTTATTATCCTCCTTCTTAACAATATGTAGCATACCTACCTTATACCCGGCAAAGCCTAATAGCCCTACTTTACCCAGATCAACCCAGGTCCTAACCCTAGCTACGATACTCCTAGCTCTCTTCCTTGGGTAATATGCCATTGATCCGTGACGTGATGTATGTCCTTTAGCCATCTACAACACCTAAACTAATCCTTAGGGGGTATTATAGATAAAGTATATATTATTTTTCTAGACTGGCTCTCCTCAAAATAAGGCTCTCAATTACTAGATGTATTCAGATGTCTCCAGCCAATGCAAGCATATGGTTTAGTATCGATAAAACAGAGGTAACAGCTTCCTCCGTTCTCACGGTAAATGTTCCCTGTAGTGGTATGAAGTTTAGTATATACTTGGCTGCTTTTTTCAGCGAAAAGCCTTCCATCTTAGCTATCTCCATTAGCCCTTTATTCCAAGTACCAAAGATTGCCGTAAAGGATCGTTTATCTAGAATATCCTCTATTAACTCCCTAGCTACTTTGCCGACGAATTCTCCTCTACGTGATGTTACAATAACTACTGATTCACTTCCATATCTTTTAAAGATATCAGTAAGTGAAGGAACAACAGTGACTTCATATCCCCAGTAATAGGGAATATCTTCTCTAGAAACTACCTTAGGAATATCTTCCATACTTAAAATAACTCTCTCACCAACTTTAGCTGTACCTTTAGCTTTAACAGGCTCATGTAGACCTACATCAACCACTATCCAGTCTCCAATACGGGAAAGAACTACACCCTCCCTGAATTTTACTCTAAAAGACTCTCTCCTTAGCGATGGATGATGCGGAGTTCTTAAAGGAGGAAGAATACCAGCATATTTAAGTGATTTAGACCTAGTTATTAGTCTTCTCCTAAGATATTGTGGCGTATCCATATACCTAAGGATATCTACCAAATATTTCTCGCTAAATCCCCCCTCCCTATAGATAACGACCTCTTCTACCCTGAATATGGCTAGTGTCCGTGCTAAGAAACCGGCTCTACATGTCCGGAGAGGCTCCTCCAACTCAGCAAATATTGAAGAAGGCAGCGCTACTATCCTCCTAATCCTAGGCTTAGGCGGAGGAGTTCTCAATTAAAATACCCTATTTCTTCCTCTTCTTCTTTGTTGTACGTTCCTTCTTGCGCTCTTCTCCTCTTTTCTCTTTCCCAACGTCGAAGAATATCGATGTCCTTTGCCTTCCACCCATTTAATAATCACCTAAATTCTGTAGAAGTAGATGAATATAAAGTATTACTCGACAACTGCCCAATAAGCCATCTTTCCTCTTCTTTCTTCCTTAATCTTACCTTCCCTCAGTAATATTCTAAGTACATAAAAAACCTGGCTATGGGATAACCCTAAATCCCTTACTATCTCAACTGTTGGAACGGGTCCGTGTTTTTTCAGATATTCATAAACTAATCGCTTCCTTTCTAAGATCTTTTCCGTAACTTTTCTTGGCAATCGTCTTCACCTACTTTATATTTAACTTTCTTTCGTATTATATATCATATCCGTCTAAAATATTTTACTCGCCCATTAGACGAGCCAAGGCTGGATACATCTCCATAACTCTCTCACTAGCTATTATATTATAGTATTGTACCAGTATACCAACCATTAAGAGGATACCTATACCTCCGCCAAGAGCACCTAAGATATCGCTAAAGACAGCTATTATGCCTACAAGAATACCACTTAGTACTGAAAGCGCCCACACATATTTCCTAAGTATAGCAGCTATAACCTTTGTGGATCTCCTAAAGCCCGGTATTTGTAGCTGTGCTTTTACAAGCTGTTCTGCTTGTGCTTCGGGATCCATACCAGATGTTAATACCCATGCTAAAGCAAACAGTACAGATAGTAGGATGAAGAGGCTAGCGTAGATTAGGACGTGTATGGGATCTCTCTGTATGGACCATACAGTTCTGGGAGGTGTGAGATAGTAGACTAAAGATCCAGGCAAGGGTACTAAGCCCCTATCTGTAACATTGTATCTCGCTATTATACTTAGATAGGGATTTGTGTTATTAGGGTTAAATCTTGGCCATAATACTTGTGTAAATAGCATTAGATCAGCATATAAAGCACCAACGAGTATTACAGGAATATTTGAGACATACATGAATTTTAGTGGGATCCTAGTCCTCATGCCCCCAAACCTAGCACTTGCTACTGGTATAGTTATTCTTGTGGTCTCAAGATAGGTAAGTAAGAGTAAGAATGCGATCATAGAGAAAAGTCCAAGAAGATCAGGGTATCCTGTAGGTCTTAATATAGAGTGTTGTAGGAGTGTTGAGTTTCCAGTTGAAACATAGTATGTTAAACCATAAATTATGGATGGGAGAACACCATAATATAAACCATCCTGTAATGGACCTACGGGAGCGAAAAGCTCCCAAAAAATTTGTTGAGCAACTCCAGCTGCAATAAAGAGACTAATAGCACTGCCTAAACCCCATCCTTTCTGAAGCAATTCGTCCATAAGAAGAACTATTATGCTAACAATGAATAATTGAATAAAAACTAATGTAGCAGCATATGAGGATAAAGTACCATAAACGCCTCCCACGATATATGCTATTGCTTCCAGTGCGGCAAAAGCTATCGCCAAGATCTTCTGTACACCAGCAAATATCGTCCGTCCCTCCTTTGTAGTGAGATCTATATTAACTATCCTACTTCCTACAAGAAGTTCCCAGACAATACCAGCAGTCACTATGGGACCTATCCCCAACTCCATTAATGTGCCACGTCTTGATGCAAGCACTACCTGAAGGAAAACTAATGCTGGAATACCCTGTCCTGTTTGTCTAGGGATACCATATAGAGGGATTTGCCCTAGCAGGAAATAAGCTACTAAAACAAGTCCAGTCCATAAAATCCTTTCTCTAAAACTTGGTTTACGGGGGGGCTTAGGAACTTCTGGAAGAATCCTGAAAACAGGGCTAAGAATTTCATATGCAAGTGACATATTTACTCACCACTTAGAAGAATGACTTTGCCTCCAGCTTCCTCTATTTTCTGTTTTGCTTTTTTAGTAGCAGAATAGACATGTACAATTATAGGTTTTGTCACTCTCCCTCCTCCACCAAGTTTGTTGAAACCCATTAACGTTAAGTCCACCTTAATTCCTCCATTAGAATACTCAGCTAGCTTCTTTTTTACAAGTTCGTCTATTATCTCGTCAAGTTGTCCTACATTAATTAACCTCCAAGAGGTTACTAGTGATGGATGTCTAGTGAATCCATGTTTCCCATACCAGTTGGGTGCATAACTTACTACCCAAGACCATCTATGTTTACAGTGTCCTACATTCCCTCTACCCCCCTTGCGTCCACTGCGTCTATGCTGTGCTACTCTACCCCAACCATGTGTCCTAGACCCACGCATATATCTACTTTTTTTCCCTCTCCTAACCACCATTGTTGACACCGTCTAACACAATTTGTTTACAAAGAGTATTTTATACTTGTCCTATCTATAGTCAAGGCTAAAAACCAATTTTATGTCTAGGTGAGAAGAAAATTTATTTAGTGGAATACCCCTCTCTTTGGGGTGGATAAATAGTGTCTGTGCTAGAAGAGTGGGAACCTAAAACTACTTTAGGAAGACTAGTTAAAGAAGGTAAGATAACGAATATAGATGAGATATTCCAGAATAATCTACCTTTAAAGGAAGTAGAGATAATTGATACATTAATACCTGGTATAAAGTTTGAAGTAGTAAACGTAAACTTTGTGCAGAGACAAACCGATGCTGGCGAAGTAAGCCAGTTCCAAGTAACAGCTGTAGTTGGAAACGAGAATGGCTATGTAGGAGTCGGGATGGGTAAGTCTAGACACATAAGAATAGCTATAGATAAGGCTGTTAGAAACGCTAAATTGAACATTATCCCTGTACGTAGAGGGTGTGGAAGCTGGGAGTGCCTCTGTGGCGAACCACATAGTATTCCATTTAGAGTTGAGGGAAAAAGCGGTAGTGTTAGGATAGTATTATTGCCAGCGCCTAAGGGTGTAGGACTAGTAGCATCCGATGTAG